>JAZOOM010000065.1:0-36957 GCA_045655025.1 Eubacteriales bacterium
TAAAAAGCATTATTTAATAACACCTTTTTGAAAGTTTTGAGGATTCTTAAGGGACTTTTTCAAAAGTCCCTTAAGCGGGTCCAGGGCAGGGCCCTGGCCGATAAACCCAAATTTGAATTCTCTTTACCCTCAAGACGGACAAAATACCCGAAATATGACAAAACCCCAAAAATTTCTCAAAAAAATTTTTGCCCGCCAAGGTAACAAGACCCCGGCGGGCAATTTTCAGACGGATCACAACCCGCCCTTGAACATATCCTTCAAAGAGAACTGCACCACCTCTTCGGCAGGCAGCTTCAAGCGAGCGGCAGCGGCCACCAGGTATGTAAAGCCCCGCGTAACATGGCCGCCGTAGAACAGGCAACCATGCTCCCCGTAAAATCCCATTTCCTTGACCTCCCAATGGGGCTTGATGAGCCTTCCGCCCCTTCCACCGTCGATACGGATGACCTTGACGGATTTGATATCGCTCCACAGAATCGTCTTGGTGGTGACAAAACCATAGCCGATCCGCAATCCGACGGCATCCACGCGGACGCGGTAAAGAGCCAATGGAAAGGCCAAAAGCAGGATGGCCACGCCTATGACCGTACCCAACCAGCCCACAAAAGCCCCATTTTCGATTTTGGGGTAAGAGAGAACGAACAATCCAATGGCCAGCGAGACCAGCCCCATGCCCACCGCTTCAAGGATGGCATAAGGGGATTCCCGCATGGTAAAGCTCTCGGGAGCCTCCCCCGCCTCGCTCTCGCGGTTCTTCTGCCCGATCAGCTTCTCGGTGTCTATAAGTCTTCCTCGTCTCATGGATGCTTACAGCGCCAGCATAGACCGCTGCTCGGTCAGCTCACCGTTCTTGTACAGAAGGGTCTTGACCTCATACTTCCCGAAGGACAGGTCAATAGCCTTACCGAAAACAGTACAGCCACAAGTCTTGTCACCGTCCGAACCGTTGTACAGACGCACCATGTAGGTGTCCGCATCCACCTTGCGCAGGCAAGTGAGGGTGATCGTCTCGTCGGAGAGGGTGACGGCGGGGGTCTCGTGACGCTCACCCGTTCCATGAGGATAGAAGTTGAGAGCATAGGGCTTCTGGGTGAAGGCCGTAGCCTTGCGGTCGAGGTCAGCCTCGTCGCAGATCTCCAGACGTAGCTTGAACTCGTGGCGGCCGAGGTCGATGTAGGGCTGGAAGCGGTCCTCGTCCATAATGGGAAGATTACCGATGGGATGGGCGCAGTAGACGGATCCGTTGAGGAGGTCGAGGTAGAGCACGCCATCCTCCAGCGAACAGCCGTAGGTGCCGTCCTTGAAGATCGTCAGCACCTTGTCACCCATCTTCATGCCCACGAATCTCTGGGAGCATTGCTCCAGATCCGCGGTATAGGTCTGGGTGCCGAAGGCGGTCTGACCGATAAACTTGCCGATTTCAGCCACGGGAATGGCCAGCTTGAGGCCCTTGCCCGCATCGTTCCAGTAGGCGTTCACGGTCACGTCGATGTAGTTGAAATCCTTGTACAGGGTATAAGCCACGCGAACGTCGGACTTACCCGTGTTGTAGAAGCTCTCCACGGTGGTGAGCAGATCGCCCCGCTCAATGACGCGGAGGGGAATGGTGCAAGCCGCAGGAGTATAGTTCTTGCCCACGGTAGACATGTACCAGCCCCAAGGATCGGGGTTGTCGTCGTAGACGATGGGGGCGAAGGCGGAACCCTTCAGGAACTCCTTACCGTCGGCCGAGAAGGAGGTCAGCGCACCGCCCACGGGATCGAAGACTGCCTTGGTTCCCTGCCCTGATTCAAATTCGTTCTGAGGGGTGCGGTCAAGGATATTCTTCTTGCCGCGGCGCACCTCTACGTCGTAGCGGGTGACCGACAGGGGGTTCAGGGTGTCCTTGATGGCCATCCGCTTACTGCGATCCATGTTGATGCAGGAGGATTCCTTGACGATCTGGAAGGGGATCTCGACGCCGTCCCGCTTGACGGTGAATTCGTAGCCCTCGGTTTCGGAGCAGATGCCGCTCAGGAGGAAGAAGTCACCCGTGAAGATGGCCTCCTCGGCATAGGGAGTAGGATTGTAGACGAAAATGGGGTACTTCAGGGGCACGGCCTTCTCATAGTCGCGGCACAGACCCATGAAGGCCTTGGTGAATTCCTTGTCCAGCAGCTCCAGCGCGTAGTCCAGCTTCTGCATACTGCTCTTCTCGCCCTCGATGATGCAGGTGCCCGACAGGACGTCGTGGAACTGCACCATGGCCATGCGCTTCTGGGCGTCGTCGAAGGCGTCGAAATTGTAATTATAGACACCCTCGGCATCGGCGTAGGCGCAGATCTTCTCGGTGGTCAGGAGCTTGTTCTCCACCTCGGCGTAGCGGCGCTTGAGGCGGGCGATGGAGGTGTAGCACTTGACGAAACAGGGCTGGAGAGCCTCATCCCACACGGCGGAGGGCTGGGAGGCGGCGAAGAAGGCCTCGGGGGTGGAGTGGAACACGGCAACACCCGCCTCCTTCTGCTCCTCCATGAAGACGGCCAGCTCGGCAAGGTCTTTTCTGGACGCGCCACCGCCGTGGTTGCCCACGCCCCACAGGGCAAAGGCGATCTCCTCGCCCTGCTTGTCCCAGGGCTGCATCTTGCGCTTGACGGCGTTCACGGCATCGCCCAGATCGTTGGTGTAGATGGTCAGATCGTCGAAACGGGCGGCCTTGATGCTACTGCCGTCAAAGCCCTTCCACTCGATATAGTTGGCGGGAAGGGGCATAAACTCGGGCATGGGGCGGCAACAGATATAGCCCTCGTAGCCGCACTTGGACAGGATCTGGACGAGGCCTTGGGTATGACCGAAGGAATCGAAATTCACAGCCGCCGTGGGAATAATGCCGAACTTCTCCTTGAAGTAGGAGAGTCCCGATTCGATCTGGCGGACAAATCCCTCGCCCGAAGGAATGTTGCAGTCGGGCTGGACGTACCAGCCGCCCATGATGTGCCACTTCCCTGCCTTGACCAGTCCCTTGATGCGCTCAAAGAGAGCGGGGTCGTAGGTCTCCACGAACTCGTAGAGGAGGGCTTCGTTGTGGCAGAAAATATAATCGTACTCGTCAGCGATCTCGCAGGCGGCGTAGAAGGTGGCCAACGCGGCGGTGGCACCCTCGTTCCAGTCCCACTGCCAGACGGGGTCGAGGTGGGCGTTACAGACCAGATGCAGTTCTTTCATGAATGTATCTCCTTAATCTGTCAATTTTGATTCAGCCACACCGAAATGCGGTTGCGCTCTTCCATCCAGCGCTTTCCGCAGGAGGCGTAGTCGGTAAGGAGCAGATCGCCGTCGGTCGTCTTCAGGAGGAACCGAACCGTCTCCCCTGCTTCCGCGTCAAGCTGATTGACAACGAGCTTGTCGCCGTTCAGCGCGGGAATGACGGGGGCTTCGATGTCTCCCTCCTCCTTCTGCTCGTCGCGGGCCAGCGCCAACGCGCCGAAGGTGAAGGCAACCTTGCCGTTCAGGGTCTGCATCTCCACCTCGGGATGAAGGGCAAGGGTGACGGTGTCGCCGTCCTTCCACTCACGGGTGAGATCAATGTAGCCCACTTCCACGGCTTGAGTCTCGCCGTTCACCGTGAGGGTAGGCTCATGGCTCCATGCAGGAACACGGAGACGGAGGGTGAAGGTCTCGGGGGTATCCAAGGCAAGAGAAACGGCAGCGTTTCCTTCGTCCGCGAAATTCCCCGAGATGGTGAGGGTTACGGAATTGCCCGCGGGGGTGGCGGCGGTGACGGTACCGTTACCGTACTCGTTCAGCACAAAGCCGTCGTCCTGCGCCATGACGCTCACGAGGGGAAACAGAGCGGTGCCCGCCGCGCCTATGCAAGCGCAACAGCCGTAGTAGCCGCCGGTGGAGAACTTCTTGTAGCCGCCGATGCCGATGCCGCGAGCTTTGAAGGTGAGGGGGCTGTAGCTGTCGAAGGGAACCCCCGGCACACGGACATTCTCCCCTTTTTCCAGTTGGGGCAGTCCCTCAAAGTTCAGACTTCCGTACAAGGCGTTGAGGGCGGACTGCTCGATGCCCTCGGCGTAAATGACTTTCCCTGTCAGGCGCAGGAGACGCTCTTGGAGGCGCATCCACGTAACGGTGACGCAGGTCTCCTGCATGATGGCCAAAGGCTCGGTCTCCTCGGTCTGCTTGACGGCGGAGTGATCGAACAGCTCATGGGTGCAGCCCGCGCAACCAATGATGGTGATGTCGGTCTTACGGACAGCCTCGGCGAACTTTTCCACGATATTCAGGTAGCGGGTCTCACCCGTGACCTCGTAGTAGGCCAGCGCGCCCTCGAAGTAGGACATCATCTCGTAGGCCTTGACCGTGGGGTACTCAAAGGGCATCATGACCCCCTCCTCAGCCAGCTCCAGAAGATTTCCGTCACGGCAACCGCCGGATTCCAGAATGTACTTCGCAAAGGTCAGATACTTTTCTTCTCCCGTCAGCTTGTGAAGCTCCACGATGGGCTCCAGAATGGAGGCGGAGTTGACGCCTCCCCACCAATGGGAGGTCTCGAGGACAGAGAGCTTATCCTCTCCCAGCTTGTCTATCAGGTAGTCCACCTGACCCTTCATGGCGGTGACGATCCGCTCCTTGAAGGCCTCGTCACGGCAGATGCCGTAGAAGTAGAGGCAACCGACGAGGACGTACTTTCTCGTCCACATATCCCAGCCGCAGAATTCCTTCTCTTGGGGGTAGGTGGTGATGCGTCCATCGGCATCCTGCGCGTCCAGAATCCCGCGGACGGTCTCGTAGAGAACGCCGTACAAGGTCTCGTCGGGCAGATAGCGGTAGGTGAGGCAGGCACCCCGCATCATCTTGCCGAAATACTCGCCGCGCCAGCCCAGATCGGCGGCGTCGGGGCGCTCGGTAAAGACGTAAACGAACTTGTCCCAGAGGGGCTTGTCCAGAAGCTGTTTTTGCAGAATAAAGGCGGCGTTATCGTGAACGGTGCCCTCGTAGCGGGCATTGCCCATGGGGATGTAGCGGTATCGGTACGGAATCATATCGTTCTCCTTATTTGTGTGCCTTGGGGAAGGCCACGGTTTGTCACTATTATACCTGTATTCCTTCATTTTGTCAATACAGTTTCAGCAAAGCGAACGAAAAAAACGCAATTGCGCCCCACTTGCCTCTTGATTATTTGGGAAATTTATGATACAATAGTGGTATGGAGAATTCCCCAAAAAGGAGAACCTTATATGCGCATCTGCAAGCTGAACCAAATGACCCTGTCCGTGGACTTTGCGGCGGGGCATATCACCTCTCTGATCATAAACAGCGCGGAGCGTGTGGCCGCCGCCACGCCTCTGTTCCGCATCCGTCTCCGCGACGAGGCGGGACAGAACTACCACTACACGTCCTACGACGCAGCCACCCGTGCCGAGACCGAAAACGGCGGGCTTTACTGTGATTTCCCTGCTCCCTTTGAGGATCTGGTCGTCGCCGTGACCCTGTCCGAGGCAGACGGTGGCATGAACTGGGGCATTTCGGTGGCTCCCAACACAGGAGATGCCTTTGCCGAGTGGGTGGACTTCCCCCGCGTGACCCTCCCCGATCTGAAGCGGGAGAACCCCGAAACGGGTGGTGAAGTCCTGCTTCCCTACAACGAGGGCATTCTGGTCTCCTCCCACGCCGAGCGCGACGCGACCGATTTCCGCTTCTGGGAGCCCGAGTACCCCTCCCTGGGGTGCTACTCCCTGTTCCCCAATATGATCTCCTCCCAGATGATGGCCTACCTGTGGGAGGATTGCGGTCTCTACATCGGTCTCCACGACCCCAAGCGCGGGGTCAAGGCCATCGACTTCTTCCGCGACGGGGAGGGCACCACCATGCAGCCCCGCATTTTCTGCGGCGTGGAGTTCGGTGAGACCTTTGCCACCGACTACCCCGTGGTCTGGAAGGCCACCGACAGCCGCTGGGAGTCCGCCGCCGAGATCTACCGCGTATGGTTTGAGGCCAATCTGCCGCCCAAGGCGAGCAAGGTCAAGGACGATCCCACCCTGCCCGACTGGTACGAGGATTCCCCCCTCATCGTGACCTACCCCGTCCGCGGCTGGCACGACACCGACGATATGTCCCCCAACCCCATGTTCCCCTACACCAATGCTTTGCCTGTTCTGAATCGCATCCGCAAGGCCACCGAGAGCCACCTCATGGTGATCCTCATGCACTGGGAAGGCACCGCCCCCTGGGCCCCTCCCTTCGTGTGGCCTCCCTACGGCGGTGTGGAGGGCTTCAATGCCTTCAAGTCCGCCCTCCACGACGAGGGCGATATGCTGGGCGTGTACTGCTCGGGCTTCGGCTACACCATGCGGAGCAATCTCACCGATTACAGCGGCGAGGAATACTACGGGCAGGAGGGGCTTGAGGCCGGTATGTGCATGAGTCCCGACGGGCAGATCACCAGTAAGATCTGCACCGCCCAGAGACAAGGCTACGACGTGTGCCCCGCCTCCCCCGTGGGTCACGACCTGCTTGCTCGCGCCTACGCCCCCCTATTTGAGAGTGGGCTGGACTACGTGCAGATCCTCGACCAGAACCACGGCGGCGGCCAGTACTTCTGCTACGCCAAGGATCACGGCCATCCCCCCGCGCCCGGCGCGTGGATGACGGAGTCCATGCAGACCATGCTGGGCGAGTGGAACGACAAGGCTCCCGATATGCTCTTCGGTTGCGAATCCGCCGCGGCAGAGCCCTTCATCGGCAATCTCCGCTTCAGCGATAACCGCTTCGAGCTCAACTACTTCACGGGTCGCCCCGTCCCCCTGTACGCCTACCTCTACCACGAGTACCTCCGCAACTTCATGGGCAATCAGGTCTGCGGCGACGTGCGCGGCGAGTACGAGACCCTGACCCACCGCATCGCCTACTCCTTTGCCGCAGGCGACTGCATGACCCTCGTCCTCTCTCCCGACGGCCGCATCCAGTCCTACTGGGGTCAGCGCGACCTGTCGGATCTCCCCGACGCGGACAAGGTACTGACCCTCATCCGCAACCTCACCCGCTTCTACAAGGGGGAGGCCAAGCCCTACCTCTACGCGGGTCGCATGATCCCCGCTCTCCCCGTGGAGTGTCCCGACCGCGCCTTTATCGGCAACTGGGGTACCCGTCCCTTCACCCTGCCCGTCCTCCACTCCACCGCGTGGGAGGCCGCCGACGGCAGCCGCGTGCAGATCATCGTCAACCCCGAGGACTTCCCCGTGGAATGTCGCGTGGGCGAAAGACAGGTAACGATTCCCGCGTTGAGCGGCATCATTCTTCGGAATATCCTGTAACGTTCGACCCTGTTTTTACGACGTAATCCATAGGGCATCTCTGATCATTCATTGTACGCAGAGTTTTTAGAGATGCCCTAAAAAAATCCCCAAGGAAAGGAGAACGCCATGTCAGATCTGTGGGAAGCCGCGGTCAATCTGTACCGTTTACGATTGGTTCCTACGGTCAAGCGTATGCTGGATCGCAGGCGGATCTCCTATACTCTTTTGACCGTGGGGGTTCTGACGGTGTCCGCCGCGGCGCTGGCTCTGCTCATTGCCTACGCCACCGAGTCCCTCGTCGGGCTGAATACGCTGGCAGAGGAATACGACCTCTACCTGATGAAATACCTGTCCGGCGGAAACAAACGCTCCCCCATGCCCGAAATGCGGGAGACCATCGCTCTGGCCAAGGCGGGAGCCGTTGCCCACTCGGTCTTCTGCGGCGGACTTTGGCTGATCCTGTCCGCCGTGGGGGTGGGATGGGTCATGTCGGCGGTCATGGAATCCGAGGCCTACGTCTACGGCCTGTTCATGATCTACGGAGCCGACCGCAAGCAGCTCTCCCGTCAGCTTTCCCTGGAATTTCTGGTAGCGGGTATTCCCGCTGTGTGCCTGGGAACCCCTTTGGGAATTGTTACGTACCGCCTCATAGGCGGAAGCGGAAGCCTGTCCCTCGGTCGCCTTTGTCTCGCCGTCCTCTCTTTTCTGATCCTCATTTCGGTCTCCGCCTCCATCCTCGCCCGCCGCATGCTGAAACGCTCCTGCATGGGACTTTTGAACGCGTCGGACACCGCGGATCTCACGACCTCCCCCCGCCGCTCCCACTTGGGCGGCTTGAAGAGAAAACGAGGTCTCCTTTCCTCCGCCCTGCTGGCCTTCTCGCGTATGCGGCGGCACTACGTCGCCTTAGCACTGGTAGCCGCCATTGTCTCGGCAACGGCCTTTGGGTCCCTGTCCCTCAGCGGCAACGTCGAGCAGACCACCTCCGCCCCCGCCCATACTCTCTACTTCTCCCAAGGAATCACCTCCGAGGAAATGCGGTACGACTATTTGGAAAATCTGGATTGGCACGCCGCCGTCCGTGATCTCTCCTACGCCGTAACCGATACCGCCGAGGAGCTGGGTATCCACCTCAAGCTCACCGAGGAGCAGAATCCCTCCCACGGCGGCGTCTATCTGGGCGCGCAGTACGCCACCGACGGCATCCGCATCGCCTGCGGAGACGGAGATACCTACTACGAGCTGGGCGGAAGCAATCCCATCCCTCCCGAGTTCTCCCATATATCCCCCTCAAACATGACACGCTTCGGCTACGACCTGGAGGCCGTCCCCGACGGCTACGCGGTCTACGTCTACCCCGAGCAAACGGGCCCCACCCTTCAGCTGAAGGTGGGCGACACCGTCACCCTGTCCATCCCCCGGGAAGATCATAAGGATCTGTCCGACGCGGTAGAAGAAGAATGTGAAACCGTCACTGTGCGCATAGCGGATATCGTGTCGGTAGGAAGTGTGAGGGTTCTGGAAGGCGGGCCTGAGGTCTGTCCCCGTATCACCGAGGACTACCTCTATATCAGCCCCTCCGATTACGAAAAATTCAGCCGCGATGAGCGCGCCGAATCCTTCACCGCCGAGGAGGTCTACCCCGACGAGCTGTTCGGAGACCGTACCGAAAACACTTGCATTCTGGCAGTACCCGAGGGCTACTTCGGAGGCGGCGAGATCCCCGACACGGTAACGGTCATCCACCCCGCCGACACGGTCAAATCCCTGTTCTCCATGGGCAAGACCGAGCTGGAGCACGAGGAATACTTCATCAACCAAACGTATCGCGGCACGGGAGTCTATCTCGGCACGGAGGAGGCATACTTGACCGATCCCAACGCCGCCCCCCTTCTGGAGGAGCACGCTAAAGATGCCTTGACCGCTTATATGGGCGGAAGCGACCTCACCCTTCTCCGTCGGGAGTATGAGATCACGACCATCATCCCCATGCCCGCGGGAAGCAAGCCTTTCCTCATTCTTCCCCACACCGACGAGATCAACTATAACAGGCTCTACAACGATCTTTGCGCCCTCCGTCTGGAGCCTCTGTCGGATGATGCCCCCGCGCTGACCGCGGTCCATCATGAGGCCTACGTGCTCTCCACCTCCATCCCCTTCGGGCGTATGGATTACGGACGTCACCTCTACTTGGGCACGTCCCTCATGGGCGACTTCATCACCGCCATGGACGAGGCAGGTATTTCCCTGCAAGTCCCCGTCCCCACCTTCTCCCACAGCCGCGTAACCGCCCGCGGAAGCTTTTCCATCGGGAACACCCACTACCTGCTGGCCGAGCCCTTTTCGGACTTTATACCCACGGAATACCCCGAGCTGGAGGCCGATCACTACCCCCGCTACGTAACGGGCGTGGGAAGCTTCCGCACGGTGGGCGATACGTCGAAAAACACGGTTTTATCCGCCAAGGAAGAGAGCTTTTACGCCATATTCCATGAGGACAGCATCGGTGCGCTCAAGGAAGAAAGCCTCCCCATAGAGGGCCACTACGCCGTGGGCGATTGGGTGATCGCCCCTGCCTCGGAAACCGCTATCGGAGAAAAGCCCACGAAGGGCTACGGCGTGATCTCGGTTCCCAACCCCGAAAAATCCCCCATCCAAGTAGGCGATACCCTCTCGGTGGCCATACGTCAGGATACCTCCGCCTTCATGAACGATCCCGAGCTGATGGGATTGACGGGAGACCGCCTTTTGGCCTACCTACAGGAAAAGATCATCTACGAATACACGACGGTAGTGGTATCCGCCATCGTACAGGGAGAGCGTAACACCCTCATTTTGGCGGAAGAGGATATGCAAGCCATCCTCGGGCAAAACGGTGTCTATACAAGGCTGGACGTTTACCTGTATCCCACCGTCACCTTACAAAACTACTTAGATTTCCACACCGCCGTTACGTCGCTGACCAAAGCCGCCTCCCATGAGGTCACCCTTCTCTACGACGAAGACTTCATTACCCACGCCGTGTCAGGCCCCTCCCCGTCGGTACTGTTGATCTGCGTAGGGGGAGCCGCCCTCTGCCTCCTTCCCCTTCTGCTCACAGCCTCCCGATTCCTCTTCTACGGCAAACGGGAGGAGGAGTACGCCATTCTGCACGCCATAGGCAAAACAGCAAGGGAGCGGAAACGGGCTTATTGGGCAGAATCCGCTCTGTTCTGTATCACCGTCACCACCGCCGCAGCCCTGGCCTGCCCCATTGGCTACGGACTTCTGCTCATGGCAGCGGATACGTTGGAGCTTCCCCTCCCGACCTCCTACCTTGATCCCACGTTGTACGGAGGGGTCATAGGACTTTCCGCCGTAGCCTCGGTATCGGTAAGCGTCCTCACCTTCAGAAGAATGAAGAAACACGTATTCCAACATAGAACCGATTGATAGGAGGATTCATGAAGGTATTAGAATGTGAAGCCATCATCAAGCAGTATCGTCTCTACGACCACGTAGTGACAGCGGTCAACCGCGCCTCTCTGACGGTGGAGGAGGGCGAATTCGTTGCCATTACGGGAGAATCCGGATCGGGCAAAAGCACCTTTCTCCATATAGCGGCGGGGCTTGATGCCCCCGATTCGGGAGCCGTCCGTCTTTTGGGAAAGGATATCGTAAACATGAAGCCCGACGAGCTGTGCCGTTTCCGCGGCAAGCACACAGGATTCGTCTTTCAATCCCACCGCCTGGTTCCCTACCTGACCGCTCTGGAAAATATCCTGCTCCCCATTTCCGCCTCGGGAGGCGACGCCGCGCGGGTGGAGCATCGGTTGGCCCTCCTCATCGACCGCCTTTCCCTGGGGGATCGACTGAATCATCTCCCCCGCGAGCTGTCAGGCGGTCAGCAGCAGCGAGTCGCCATCGCCCGCGCACTCATTCATTATCCCATGGTACTCTTCGCCGATGAGCCCACGGGAAACCTCGACCGCAAAAACGCAGAGGACGTCACTAAGCTCCTGGTCAGTCTGCGGGACGAGCTGAAGCAGACTCTGGTCATCGTCACCCACGACGAGGCCTTGGCCGACAGAGCGGATCGGGCGTATCGCATGGTGGACGGCGAGATGTACGTAAGACGGTAACCCCTCAAACCGAGTTCCCCGCCCTACAAAAAACACAGCACCATCCCAAACCGTTTCGTCCACAGTTTTTCAAGATTGTCGGATTCCTTCGCACCATTTGACCAAAAAAACCATACGGAATACCACCCGGTTGGTCACTTTTGTTAAAAAATATATCCAAAACCCTTGACATCCGGGCGATGTTCCTTTATAATAAAGGCAACATCTCCGGATGTCAATTTTTTCCTGCCCCGTTCAACGCTCAACGCTCAACGCTCATCGCTCATCGCTCATCGCTTATCATCCATCGGGCAGAGAAAGGAACACGTATGATCTACGACAAGAACAGAAAACAACCCTCTTTGGATCCGGCACTGTTCCAAACCCCCACAGCCGAGTACCGCGGCACTCCCTTCTGGGCGTGGAACTGCGATTTGCAGGCGGAGGAGCTGTGCCGTCAGATCGACATTTTCAAGGAAATGGGTCTGGGCGGCTTCCATATGCATTGCCGCGACGGTATGTCCACCACCTACCTCTCCGAGAAATTCATGGGTCTGGTCAAGGCCTGCACCGACCACGCCAAGGAAAACGACATGCTGGCCTGGCTCTACGACGAGGACAAGTGGCCCTCGGGCTTCGGCGGCGGCTACGTCACCAAGGACGACGCCTTCCGTCAGAGGTACATTACCTTCACCTGCGACAAAAACTTCCCCGCCCGCGCAACCTCTGTCCTCCTCGCCCGCTTTGACGTGGTGCTGGGAGAGGATAAATGCCTGAAATCCTACCGCAAGCTGGCCGACGGGGAGACCGCCGACACCGCCGAGGGTACCGTCTGGTATATCTGGCGCGAGCTGGCGGGTAAGAGCCCTTGGTACAACAACGAGTCCTACGTGGATACCCTCAACCCCAAGGCCATTGAAAAGTTCATCGAGGTGACCCACGAGAAATACTTCGCCACCGTGGGTGACGAGTTCGGAAAGACCGTCCCCGCCATCTTCACCGACGAGCCCCAGTTCATGCGCAAGGGCACGCTGGCCTTTGCCGACAGCCGTCAGAACGTCCACCTGCCCTGGACGGACGATCTGGAGGACACCTTCACCGCCACCTACGGCGAATCCCTCATTAACCACCTCCCCGAGCTTCTGTGGGATCTGCCCAATGGAGAGATCTCCCTGACCCGCTACCATTACCACGACCACATCTCCGAGCGCTTCGCTATCGCCTTTGCCGACACCTGCGGCGATTGGTGTAAAGCCCACGGCATCGAGCTGACGGGTCACATGATGGAGGAGCCTACCCTCCACTCCCAGACCGCCGCCATCGGTGATTGCATGCGTTCCTACCGCGGTTTCGGTATCCCCGGCATTGATATGCTCTGCGCCCGCTTTGAGTTCACCACCGCCAAGCAGTGCCAGTCCTCTGTCCACCAGTACGGCCGTCCCGGTATGATGAGCGAGCTGTACGGCGTAACGGGCTGGGACTTCGACTTCCGCGGCCACAAGCTCCACGGCGACTGGCAGGCGGCTCTGGGCGTGACCGTCCGCGTTCAGCACCTCTCTTGGGTGTCCATGAAGGGCACCGCCAAGCGCGACTACCCCGCCTCCATCTCCTAGCAGTCCCCTTGGTACAAGGAGTATGCCTACGTGGAGGATCACTTCGGCCGCGTGAACACCGCCCTGACCCGCGGTACGCCTCTGGTAAAGGTGGCCGTGGTGCATCCCGTGGAGAGCTACTGGCTCCATTGGGGTCCCAACGAGCAGACCCAGCTCATCCGTGACAAGCTGGACGGCAACTTCCAGAACGTCACCGACTGGCTCCTCCGCGGTAACATCGACTTCGACTACATCTGCGAGTCCACCTTCCCCGTCCAGTGCCCTGTTGGCGGCGCACCCCTGACCGTGGGCGAGATGGCCTACGACGTGGTCATTGTCCCCGAGTGCGAGACCCTGCGCTCCACTACCTTGGAGAGACTGGAAGCATTCAAGGCCAACGGCGGTAAGCTGGTGTTCATGGGCGATGCCCCCAAGTACGAGGATGCCAAGCCCTCCGCACGCGGTAAGGCTCTCTTTGATCAATCCCTGCAAATCGCCTTCAACCGCGGTGCCCTGCTGGATGCTCTGTACGAGGATCGCACCGTGGAGATCCGCAATTTCAGCGGTGCCTACACGAGCAACCTCATCCACCAAGTCCGCCGCGATACCGACGGCCTGTGGCTCTTCATCTCCCATTGCACCGAGCCCTACAACAAGGACGTGGCCAGAGACCAAGGCATTCATATCTACGTGAACGGCAAGTACAAGGCCGAGCTGTGGGATACCATTACGGGTGAAGTGAAACCCATCCGTTACAGCAACAAGAGCGGCAAGACCCACATCATCATGAGCCTGTACGACTACGACTCCGCCCTCCTGTTCCTGCGGGACACCGAGGAGGACAGCAGCTATGAGCCCGAGACCGTGGCCGCTCCTACGCCCATCGGCATCAAGCGCATGACCGACGGCTACGCCGCGTGGGCAACCGAATCCCCCGCTCCCGTGGCCTCTATTCCCGACACAGTGCCCTACACCCTCTCCGAGCCCAACGTCCTGCTTCTGGACATGGCACGCTACGCGCTGGACGACGAGGAGCTGAATCCCACCGAGGAGATCCTCCGCATTGACGCCGCCGTCCGCCGCCGTCTGGGCTTCCCCGCGGGCAAAGCTCAGCCTTGGGTCATGGAGGATAAGCCCGCCGAGCATACCGTGACGCTGGAGTTCACGGTGCATAGCGACATCGACTACGAAAGTCCCTTCATCGCGCTGGAGGACGCCGATATCGCCACCATTCTCTGGAACGGAGAGCCCGTCACCACAAAGCCTGACGGCTATTACACGGATCTCTCCATTCAGAAGGTGGCTCTGCCTCCTCTGAAGAAGGGCGAGAACAAGCTGACCGTCACCATCCCCTTCGCGGTACGCTCCAATTGCGAGGCCATGTACCTGCTGGGTAACTTCGGCGTTCGCGTGGCGGGTCGCCGTCTGACTGTGACCGAGCTGCCCGAGACCGTCGGCTTCTCGGATCTGACCTACCAGGGCCTTCCCTTCTACGGCGGCGCCATCTCCTACAAGATTCCCGTGGATGCCCCCGCAGACTGGTCGGCACTCATCAAGGTGCCCCACTACACCGCCGCCGTCAATACGGTGGAGCTGGACGGTGAGAAGCGTGGCGTCATCGCCTACCCGCCCTACACCGCCGATATCGGTGTCATCCCCGCAGGCAAGCACGAGCTGACGGTGACGGCCTACATCACCCGCCGCAACTGCTTCGGTGACGTCCACGACGCCGACGAAAAGCTGGCATGGCAGGGACCCTCCGCTTGGGTCACGGGCGACAGCCTCTGGACCTACGAGTACCGCCTCCGCAGAACAGGTGTTTTGACCACCCCCATCATCCTCAAGAAGGATTGATATTATCCCCTATGCAAAGGAACCACCGCCGAGGCGGTGGTTCTCTTTTCGTGGATATTATGTTTTGAATTTGGGCTTGGCGGCGCGCCAACCATCGTTTGTAGGGAAGGGGTCTCCCCTCCCGAAATCGTTAAAAGCGGAAGGTTTGCAGTTTTTCGTGAAATTCCATGGTGCATCCTTCTATTCGTCACGGTTACGGCTCAGGCTCCCGTACCTGTTTTTCTCTCATAGACGTAATTGAACAATTCCCCATCTTGGTCGACGAAAACAAATCCCGCCCCCTCAAACACCTTGCGGGAGGCCTCGTTGCTCTCGTCGATGGAGACCTCGATGCGGTCGAAGCCAAGCCCGAAAGCATCGTCACGAACATCCTTGACCATGCCCTTCCCGAAGCCCTTTCCTTGGCACGACGGGAACACGACGACGCTCATATACAGGGTGCTTCCCTGCTTTTCCAGATGCGCCGTTCCGATCAGTCTGCCGTTTTCGTAGGCCTTATAGAGCCAGACGTTTGGCGTATGGGTGACGTATCTGAAGTAGGCTTCGCTGATGCTGACGTACCGCGAGACCTCGGGCAATGCGAATATTTGTTTGAGGAGTAGAATATCCCCGTCGGCTTCGGATGTCATCCTTTTGTAGGTCAGATCTGCCATAGCGTCCTCCGTCACAGGGTGATCCAGTACCGCCGCAGGAGGTGATGTCCTTCGGCTGAATTGTAGGCTTCAACGGTATCCCACAGGACGCCGCCAAACTTCTCGCACAGACGGATAGAGGCGGTATTTTCCTCGTTGATGGTGAGCAGTACCCTGTCCATCCCCTTCTCCCGTGCGATATCCAGCCCTTGGCGCAGGATCTCGGTGCCGTAGCCCTTGCCCTGCTCCGACACGCGGACTGCATAGCCAATGCTCCCGATCTCGGTCATGACCCGTTCGGGGAACTCCGTCCTCAGCTGAAACTCTCCGATGAAGCGGTGACCGTCCACCGCCCAGTAGTGAAAGCTGACGGGCTGGCCTTCAATGATGCCTTTTTCTTTGCCGTCATACCAGTATTTCGTGCGGGAGAACCAGTCCTCGTCGATGCTCGCGGGGTTGGTGGGGCGGAAGTAGGGGACGCGGCTATCATAGATTTCCTGACAGTACGCCTTGTAGCCCGCCACGTATGCGGGGGTACGCTTGATGAGCTGCAGCATGGTGGCCTCCTATCCCGGCGCGACGGCTGAACCGTTACGCGTAATTTATCCATTCATCAAAAGATCGCTGAAGCCGATAAACTCCTCGATCATTCCCTTGAAGTTGTGGTCAGCCCCCGAAACCGTCAGAACCTGTAGGTTTCCGAATCTCCCGTTCAGGAACGGTATATAGGGAAACGACGGATCCCGCTCCCCGTATACGGCGAAAATAGCGGTCTGCGGCATCGCGGAAATATACCGCTTCGTCTTGTGGAAGTTGATCATGAGGGGCATATTGACCAGAACCATCCTCCGAAACGCAACCCCGCAGGCGGCCAGCTCCAGCCCCTTGATGCATCCGTTGGAATTTCCAAAAAAGAATACCGAGGGATCCTCGATCCTCTGTTCGGACACGTACCGCTCCAGCACAGCCCGATCATTCTCCGCATGGCTCTCCCCGTTGTGAGGGTTGGTGGCCACGATCACACTGCACCCGCCCCCTTCATGGAGACGCCGCGCCATAACCGCGTATTTGCTGTCGTGCAAGATCCTATCCGTCCCCAACCCCGTCTTAACGAATACGATCTCAGCGCCTCCCCGCACAACACCGTATTCAATGCCGTTGTGCGGCACCGTGTAATCAAAGCTCATAACCGATCAACCTCAAAAATACATGAAATCCGCCGTTGGCGGGTGAAATCCGTCTTCGACGGATGAAATCCACCTGCAGTGGATGAAATCCGCTCTGCGAGCGGGTAAAGGAAAGAAACCCTTCGGGGTTCTAATTTAATTTAAATGGACAGAATCGAAGGTAAAACCAAAGGTTCTGCACCTTCACCCGACCGAAGGGAGGATTTCATCCATCTTCGACGGATTTCATGATGCCCGGGCCCTCACGGCAGCCTCATACAAGCAGACAAGCCCGCCGCTCACAAGCATGCCGCCCACAATGTCGCTAATCCAGTGCACGCCCGAGATCATCCGTCCTACCACCATAAACACCGTAAAGGCCACAATGACCGCAGAAATCCCTCTCCGCAGGAAAGGACGATTCACCCGTGTCCAAAGCTGTGAAAGCGCGGTGGGCATCACACAGAGCACCAACAACGTCGTGGAAGAAGGGTAGGAGGTCTCCGGATACCCATCAATGAGTACGGGACGGTAGTTGACCGTCACCGCCTCGAACAGCACGTAGACCCCCATCACCACCACATAGTAACAGCCCAGGATCAGAACGCTCCGATCCACCCGCCAAAAACGCCGCCGCTTGATCCATTGACCAAGCCCTAAAAGGGCAAAGCCGAAAACCGTCCCAATGGGTACCGATCCCAGCCAATCCGTCCATACGTAGAGGAACATATGCACCCCTGTTAAGTCGTGGAACGCCGCGTTCATGGTAGCCAATCCCACCACCGATTCCAAAGGCCCCACAGCTTGCCTGTCCACCAGTAGGACAACCGCCGTCCATAGGCCAAAGGCTCCCAGCAGAGCCAAGCCCCCGTACAAAAGTGCTTTCGTTCGTTTCTTCATTTCTCGTTCTCCTTTGCGATATGATCGGGCCTTGGCCCACGTTCATTGTAACGCAAAGTTACGAAATATGCAAGAAACGAGCCGTCACACCCGCGACACGCTCCGTGTCACCCCTGTATCACGGGCGTTTGAAGGTCAAAAATGCCTTGATTCCACCCAAAACAAGGATGAAAACGGCAGGATAGGGCTGCAAGCTCACAATGAACAGCAACCCCGCGGTAGCGCTGAGGCTCATGGACAACCACCCTCGGCATTTCTCCCACGTCCGCATATCTCTCCCATACAGCCCCAATGTCAGAAGCCCAACGCCCACCAAGGCCGATACCACGACCCAATACAGCACGCGTAAATACGGGCTCACCTCTACCAAAGACAGCAGAGAGACCGCGCGAATGCCTGCCTCTCCCCGTACGGCGAAAAAAGGGAGAAAATACAAAAGCCCCGCGCATAGATCCAGAAGCCCGTTCAACGGCGCCCGAAATCCCCGCTCGGCCTTCTTCTTCTCCTCCTCGGCAATGGTCAATACCTGATCGGTGGATAACAGCTGATCCACCGTCACCGAGAAAAAGGCGGCAATGGCCTTCAAGGAATCAATGCCCGGATACCCGCGCCCCGACTCCCATTTGGAAATCGCCGTGCGGGACACGTACAGGACCTTGGCCAATTCCTCCTGCGTCATTCCCTTTTGCCGTCTCAATTCCTGTAGCTTTTCGTGAAATTCCATGATATCCTTCTCCGTTCGTTGTCATGCTTCCCCGTGTGTCCCGTGCTCCGTGTTACCGTCAAACGGCGCAAGGGCTTCGTCGACGGCACACCCCATGATGAAAACCGAAAGCAGAGCGCCTCGAACCTCCCATGGCGGCAGACCGCAACGCCGTCAGGAGCGATATACGTACAAGTCAATGTCCAATTCTGTCCCCGTGGCAACGCAGAATTCCATTACATCCAAAGACGGCGCCAAGCAGGGTGAGATATCGTCCGTATAGACCGAAGGAACCACCTCCAAATAGAAGGAGACCCGATTCTCCCGACGGATCCGATTCAGCAGTTCTACCTTGTCCCGCAAAACGGAAATCGTCTTTCGCATCTGATTCTCCACGTGAGCGTCATATTCATCACAGCGGCCAATGCTCCAGCGAGCCGCCTCCGCGGGCCGCCCGTTGCGTCGAGGCGCGCCGATCTTACAAGCCTCACCGGGTGCCAACCCCAAAAGCGCCGTTACGGCATCGGGGTCAAACTCCCCCACAATGGTAAAGTACGTATAACAGCTGTTCCGAGTATCCATGCCGAATTCCCCCTTCATGGCTTTTTATCATTACTCCATTATAGCACAGAATCACAATCCTGTAAAGAGCCTTGAAAGTTTTTTTCGAAAATTCACGGTCTGATCAGCTCACAGATTTTTTCGAATCATTCTTCCCCACATCGCCCGAGGGGACAGTTGAAAAGTTACCCAGCCTCCTGTTTGACGAAAGAAGGGGGCTGCTTCATAGAGGTAACAATTTGTGAACAAAAGTAAAAGGAACTAAAACGGCGTTCGTTTTAGTTCCTTTTGGCGGAGATGGGGGAATGCCATTCATGTACACAACATGAATCTCACCTTTTTCGGCAGTTATTCCATTCCCCGGTAACCGTGCTTTTCAGCGTTACCCAACAAATACAAGAATGCAAACGCGGGTATTCTCAATCATTCCTTGCCACATGCCGTATTATGAACGCCAAAATCTTTCGCCGTTTTCGTAACGATAATTGCCGCTGATGCTTCCTCGCACAATTCAATTATTGCATCGTCATCCGGAATTGGCGCGCCCTCGCGGTACTTGACTTCGATCAAGATATTCTTAATGTATGGATAATCAACGACAATGTCAATTTCCTTGTTCTTTTTTCCTCCGCGAAAATACCCGACCGATGTCGCAAATTGATAATAAAATGCTGCGATATCCTGTGGCGAAAAATCAACAGATGTTATTGCTTTGTGGGATACAAGAGCAACATTGTGTTGTGTATCTGAAGATGTTGTCAAACAGTTGTCATTGATTCCAACAGGTAAGGTAAGGATGAGCACCCCATCAAGTGCTTACAAACTGGTCGATACATATTTAGTCGATTTGTTATTACCCAATGATATGGTTCAAGATGTGGTGGTCGCTCACTCGGAAATTGGTGCACAAGGTATCGGTTTGTTGGTTGGTATGGATATTATCTCGCGTGGAGATTTTCTTATTACCAATAACAAGGAAACAGTTTTTTCTTTTAGAATGCCTCCCGAGCCATTAGCTGATTTCGTGACCGGAATAAATTTTCGTAATATTATAGGCACGCCTCATGGTCAAGGGAAAAGAGGCAACCGGAAATAAGGCTATAAAACATATAGAAAAAAGAACTTTAGAAATTCTAAAGTTCTTTTTTATTGGCGGAGGGTGTGAAACGTAAAACGAATCTTCTTAGTTGTTTTTTCAACGACCGCTTTACTTCTAAGCAGAAAACCGCCTTGACTTTGCCGCAAAAAGTGGCTGTTTTGCATTTAAATGCTTTCCTTTTTACAAATACACTGTCTCCATTCCGCAGAATGCTCTTGAAGCTCGGTAATCGAACTGTATTGGAACCGTCTGAGGGCAGAACACGGAGAAATCGTGCCGTCACACGAAACGTAGAAAGTCGTGTTTCCCGCATCGCACTCTTTGGTGCGACACAGCTCGTAGAAACACCCCTCGGGGCAAAGGAAGTCCTGAGTTTCATCGACCCACCGTTGGATATTCTCCAATTGGGTTGGCGTTGGAATATCCGTTAATTCGCCGCGATAATTCGGCATTTTCCGCAGAATATGGATACGGTTCACCCCCCACGCCGCACACTGCTCCCGCAACCGAGGCAGGTCGTCCGCATTACTCTGCGAGGCCACCCAGTTGACCGAGCATCCGATCCCCTCGCTTTTCAACAAGTGTATCAGCTTCACGGTATCCTCATAACCGTTTCTTGTTATTTGATGGATCTCTTTCGTGGACCCGTTCAGAGATGCATGGACCATAACGCCATTTTCTCGAAACAGAGACAGATGTTCCCGTCGAAATCCCTTGCCCGATGTAGCAACGGTCGTGAATATCCCCCTGCGCGAGCAAAACGGGATCAGTTCGAAAAGTCCCGAATAGAGCAGTGGCTCGCCGCCAGTCAGCTGTACAAGCCCCGCTCTATTTCTCAGGAATCCATCAATGACGCGCTCTGCATAGGAAAGAGGTATATCCGTATGACCTCGCGTCACGTAGCATTGAGGGCAAAGATAGGGGCAAGCATCCGTGACTTGTATCACAAGGGTTCCACCATATTCCCTTTGATTCGTGTTCATAGATCGCGTATCAAACATCGTCCTGCTGCAAAAGGACTTCCTTCACAAAAGCCTCTTCTTCTGCACAGGTATAGCCGCGATAGACAACCTCTCGAATGTCCACATGATTGAAGAGAAAACGCTGATCGTCCGAAAGATGGCCTTCAGGATAGAAGCACGCGATATAGTCATATATCATCGCTTCGTTAGCAATGCGAACGCAACGTCCATAGATCATCAGGGGCTTTCTCCCGCCATTCAGTAAGACCACACTTCCAATCGGCAAATAGTCTTTCATATCAAAACGACCTCTCTTTCGTAAAAATCTCTAAAGATTATAAATCAAAGATACAACATACTGTGTACCGCCCCTGGCAATGGCAACATAGGAATCTGATCCCAAACCTTGCGCACACATATAAAGGGCATCTCCGACATCTTTAAAAAGCACATTGACTTCTCGGTTTCCTCTTATATCGCGTATGGAAGAGACAGCCTTTTGGCCTGGAGATTGGCTACGCATATTGGTTTGCCATTCCTGAAGCCATGCAACCGGAATCCCATATTTTTTTTGAAGTTCCCCGAAATTTTCCGCGGATCCGGCACCGACGAGGAGCTTCCCCTCCTCAGAAGTTAGCTTCACAAAAAAGGAACCCAACACATGAGGTCGGAAGGTCAGCCCGTTCATCCGGCAGATCCATTCGTCGAGATTGTCCGCCTCGTTCATCACGTGCTGAATTTCAAAAACGTCCCCAACCTTGCGGTAACACAGGAACGAATCGTAATTCACCAGCAATCCGACCTGCCGCCCCATAATGGTTCTGCTCATAACGTACAGAGCATCCTGCCAAGCGGTAAGGATACGGGAGACGGCGTATTCAAGTCGATATCCATTTGCGCAAGGGGTAATATACCCCTTGCGCAAAAGAGACTCAATGGCATCATCATCCTTCCGCACCATTACGTCCACAGCCGGGAGGAGGGAGATGCTCGACAGGGACAGAAGCGTAGCCAGTTCTTTTTCAGTCAATTGGGAACGCATCGCCATTCTCCTTTACCACTTCTTGATCCAGTTAACCACGGCGGCTCCAGCAGAAGCGACCGTATTCACGACTGCCTTGGTCTGCGCGACAGCCACGTTCAGCGCAGTCTCAATAGGTGCGGCAACAACCTTGGCGGCTCCCTCAACGAAGTCGCCGACGCTGGTCGGATTCGTCATCTTCTTGATGCCCGTCTTAACGCTCTCCGCGCCGGACTTCACGGCGTTCCCCACGTCCTTGACGCAGGTCTCGCCGATGGCCTTCATATCGACCTTACCCGTCTCGTATGCCGTCGATACGGATTCCGCCACCTGTTTGGCACCCTCTACAACGTTGGGAGCAACCGTCTCAGCGAGATCGTTCCACATCCAACTCACGCCTACGGAGACGGCAACGCCAATGGCAACACCCGCAGCCGTGGCCGCAATGGCGCCGGCTCCTGCGGCAGCAATCGCCGTAACAGCGGCGGTCGATACAATTGCCGACGCAACACCGGCTGCAGTTTCACGAGCGATGTTGTTGGCATACTCTCCACCCGTAATCGTGCCGTTCTTGAGATCCTGATAGCCTACCAACGCCTCAATTCCGCCTCCGAGGACACCGCCGATGACACCCGCCTTTACATACGTGCCAACCTTAATATTCTTGGCAGCCTCGGCAGCTCTGGCGGCGCGCTCAGCTCCGGTAAGACCCTTCTCCCCAAAGAGAGTGGTCTTCAAAGTAGCTTTTTTGGCAACCTCCTGCGAGATGTGGGAATTTTGCACGTTAATTTTAACGCCATCATCCAGACTATCCACACCCTTCTTCAGAGGCTCATACATCTCCTTGCTGGTGATGATTTTCTCACAATGCGCGTAGTCCCCTTGTCCGACACGCACGACGATCTTCTGTGCGTAGCCTGCGCCTCCGGCCTTCACTTCGTTAAATGCCCCGTTAATGATCACGTCGGCACCAGTTTCGGTCAGACTTTCTCCAAGAGTAGCAACCCCCTTGGTAAAGGGATTGATATTGTGCTGATTGCGCACCATGATCTCCAAGGCAGTACCAAAGGAGTTCTTGCCGGATCCCACACGTTGGAAAGTCTCCAAACCCACCAAGGTTCGTCCGAGATCCACGCCCAGCAATCCGCCGACAAGACCGGGGAGCGTGAACTGTCCCGTCTTGCCAAGGGTCTTTTGGATATGTTCGGCATTATCCACGTCCTGATCAACGAGGGTGCGCGGGATCTTGCCTGCGCAATCATTGGTGAGATCCGTCATGTCCTTCAGCGAGAGGCGGAGTTGTTTTGTTACGGATCGGGAACCGGACACAGTCACTTTTTCCATGACAGCGTGGACGTTTTCCAGGTGATCACACACCTGATTCATATGTTGAAGAAACAGCTTATATTCTTCCAGTTTGATTCCGGTGTTGGTGTCCATATCTCTACCTCAAAAGGCCGCAGCCGATCGGCCGCGGCCTCTTTCCTTGAAATTTTGCTTACGCACTGGCGACGGCACTGAAATCCTTGATGATATGCGCCGCGTTTTCTTCGTCCTTGTACGTAATGGTATTCTTCGCAGCGAGCAAGGTCTGCGGATAGCTCTTGAGCAATTCGATCATGGGGTCGAAGAAGGAGCTCTTCAAGGCCTGGTAAACCTCTGCATACGCTTGCTCTGCGTGACCCTGCCAGATCTGATTCAGCTCGTCCATGCGCTCGCGGATATCCTCCATACCCGTGGAGAGAGACGACGAAACGGACTCAAGCTCCGAAATAGTGGCAGTAATCTGCTCTTCCGACATTAAAAGCTTATACATAGTGACTCTCCTTTCGTTTATTGGTCATCAAATGAGATACCGAGTGCGGATATCCGAAGCCAAAGCCTCGTCCTGCTCAATCATTTCGGTGTAGGAACGGGTGATCTCCTTCGGCATCTCGGTCAGAAGATCAAGCAGGCGCTGATAGTCAGCCTTCTTCTCCTCGTGAACCAGCTGGAATGCCTCCTGAGTCTTGGAGAGGAAGCCCTCGTTCAGGGTCTTCATCGTGCTCTCCAACTGAGTCATGGCATTTGTCACCAGCAACTTGTTCTTCTCAAGGTCCTTGCAAATCTGTTCCAATGCGGTGGCGTCGTACACAGTGTTCATTCGTATATCCTCTCTTTCAAAATTATGATTTGATCAACATAGCTCTGAAGCATTTTGCGCTGGATGCGCAAAGCCTCCGATATCGTGTCAGCCGTTTCGCCAAAGAGGCTGTCCCAAAGAGCGATCTCCGCATGCTTGAGCTCATCAATCGCCATCTCCAGCTCTTTGTGACAAAAGGCCAAATATGTCTCGTTCATAGCCTCTCCTCCTTTCTGACCACATTGTATCACAAAAAACGACATTTGTCAAGAGGTTTTCCAAATGTTTTTGTCAAATTATTTTACATTGTTCAATTTCTCTTTAATTTTTGGATTCTATTGTCCAAAAAGTCCGAAAGGCACCGATCAATGTGCCGGCGATCGCCGCAACGGATGATCATATTTCCCTTGTCCGTGTCTCCCTGAAGCAGCCACGCGCCGCCGCCCCTTCTGGCAAACAGAACGCAAGCTCCGCCTTCGGCTCCCCCGTTTTCAAAGGTAAAGCGCACGAAGGGCTCCTCCTCCGAAAAGGAGAAATCCTTGGGTTCTTCATCCACGTAACAGCTGGACGCGCAGGTGCCCGCAGTGGGTACCTGTGCGGCCAGCTTCAAAAACGTACTCAAGGGAGACTCGCCCAGCTCGGCCAGCAGGAAATCGACGCGGTGGTCATCCGCGGTTCGGGTCACGATGACGTGATCCCCCTGCCCAAAAAACATGTAAACCGAGCTGTCGTGACTCTTGGCAGACGGACATTCGATCCCCACCGTGGCATCCGCATTGCTGATGATCTTCACAACGTCCGCCACGGGATCGGACAGCCGGTACTGCTGATCCTTGGTGGGAACGATGATCCGCTTGGATCTGAGCGAACACAGAACCTCCTCGGTAAGCGCCTCGCCGTCCCGAATATTCTTTACCAAGCTATCCCATTCCAAGCCGCTCATGCTCACGGCAATCGGATATTTCGTATCAATAACGTTCATATTGTCCTCCTATACGGTTACTTTTTTAGTTGTCCCGATACAGCTTCGTCAATCTTGGGCCGCGCGGATCATAGAGATATCCGTAGCCGTCGGGAATACTGCGATGTGAAAGCCCCGAAACACCCCAGCGATCCTTGGTGGTTCCTCCCAAGGCCAAGCCGTGGTTGTAGTTCAGAATACCGGGAGTAATCGAGGCTACGGTTCCCTTATCCAACAATGCGTTCGCGGAATCGGACAGGATAAAGCGTACTCGGTTATAGTTGTAAATGGAAGCGCTTGATGCAGCCTGTGAGCCCAGCACCGTCAAAATCTTTTTGCTCGCGTCACTGGCGAGGGAACGCAACATGGCAAAATTACACAGGAAAATAAAGGTATAGCCGTCACCCGTTTTGTCGTACGTATCAACCGCTTTGATACCGTCATCCAATTCGGCGGCACCGTAGACAGAAATGTTCATGCTCGAATCCGCAAGATTCTCAAAGGGATTGTCTTGCATCAGCGGATCGACCACAATGATCTGTCGCACGTCAAAGTTCTTTTGCCTGAGAAGATAGCGAACCATCCGGTGCATAACGGTCGAATCATCGTCACCGGACACAACGAAGAACGGGGACTCGTTGAAATGGTATCCAACAGGGGCAAAGGGATAATCCCCGTCAATGCCCACAGGAATCAGATCGTGACAGTACTCCACATCCCGGAAGGTGACCGTATCTGGGATCTGCTCGATCCGGATGAGATTCTTGATCCCGCGAACGGTCGGAACGATCTGATGAACCTTGCTCTTCAGCTCCTGATCGGACATTGTATCACCGATATGTCCCGGAAGCGCGATGGCGAACGCCTGCGTTTCCTTCGCGTAGGATCCTCGCCGGTAAAACAACATCCGACCGGGGGTGGCAACGGGAGCCTTAATGTCCCGAAGCGGGAAATAATGCTCATAGGGATCATTATCTAGCTTGAATGACATCCATGTCGTAATAGACTGACGATACGTCAACGGCAAAACACTGACCGTAGCCGTAGAAAAAACGAAGTGGACGCCCAGCGCGAAGGAGTTCTTGCTGATTATCATCAACCTGTTCGCAAGAGTCGGCATTTCCTCATAAAGGGTATCCAAACCATCGATCATAATCACAAGCCTCGGATGGTTTAGCGAAACCTTCCTTCTGTACTCGATCTCGCGCTGCAGACGGGGAACCAAACGCTCCAAAAGCTCGTTGTCCTCGAAGGTGATTGTGTGCACAACGTTGGGAACCTGCTCAAAGGCGCGGTAGTCACTATCCTTGAGCCCGAACGAGCAGACCCAGAACTGCAATTCGTCTGTCGTATAGAGCCAGCTTCCCATGAACAGCATGCTTTGTAGCAGCGTGGTCTTTCCCATGCCGGGATTGCCGCAAACCACGACGTTACCTTGATGCAGGGAGACCTCAGCACGTTCCATTTTCGCCGCGTAGATGTTATCGCTCATACCGATTGGGATGGTCACATTGGGATACGGACATTTCGCCCTTTTGATTCCGGGCAATAGACTCCATATCATCTCATCAGGAAGCGGAGTCTCAAACACAAGCTTGGCATTGGCGTGCTTTTGATCCTTGGCCGCCTGCTTGATAGCGGCTACCAGCGCCTCCATTTGGGTTACGGCAGGAGAATCTGTGCAGAGCACGTCTCCCCCGTAGGGCGTTTGAAACTCCACCAAACCATCCCGATCCGTCAACAAATACCCGCGGCCTCTTTGATCGGGCTTGATATACGCCGCATCGGGCTGATCAATGATCGCCCTGGAAATGGAATCGTCACGCACCTTAAAGCAAATATCGTAACCGATGTTTGCCGCGATCTGACCTCCGATCTGAGGCGCTGGATTTTGGGCGGAAAGAAGCAGATAAATACCTCGAGAGCGTCCCTGTCTGGCAATGCAGGCGATATTATCCAGGAAGGAGCTATCGCTCTGCTTAGCATCCACGAACTCATCAACAATGACCAGCAGATAGGGCATGGCCTCCAGTGCCGTCTTGTCTTGACAGTACTTTTCCTGATAGTACTCAATCTCGTTGACCGCAATGAGTCCATCCTCCTTGGCCTTGTTTAACAGCTTCTGTCTTCGTTTGCTTTCGGCCTCCAGCATGATCAATACGCGCTTCAGCTGATAAGAGCCGTCCAGATCGGACAAAGCCCCTGCGAAGTGAGGAAGGTCCTTGAGTTGCATAGAGCTTGCATCTCCCTTAAAGTCGATGATTGCAAAGGAGAAAAGATCCGGACTGTACTTCGTGCAGAGCAGGGCAACCATGGAAAGAAGGAACTGAGACTTACCGCTTCCCGTCATACCGGCAACGATACCGTGACCGCGGCAACCGGTAAAATCAATACTGACGATTCCGCCGGCCCCTTGCCCGATGGGCACGCTCAATCCGGCCCCCTTGCACTGCTTCCAAGCACCTGAAATGCGTGAAACGGCGGCAGAAAACGCGAACGTGAGATTCATGAACTGGAAGAGCGAAAGCTTATCGGGAAGCTGTCCACCTCTCGCCAGCAAACCGCCTCGGTCTGCGTATTGAGCAAGCAAGGGAAACAGTTGCTGAGGAATGGCCTCCTTATGCAGCCATTCGGGAACCATCTCCACGCTCCTTGCAAAGGGGAATGTCAGCTCTGCCTTCGATATAGACTCGGCATGAATGTTGCATTCGCTGAAAACGGGTGCGTAATTCACATGGCAAACGAGCAGGCATACACGGGCGGAAGCATCACAGATGACTCTGTATAGCTGATCCAACTCGGCGTTGGACAAATCCAGGCTCTGAATCAATAGGAATTGCGCGGGCGGTACCATTCGTATCCGTTCCATTGCATCCTGAGCATTCCCATAGGATACGGAGGGCGGGGGCGGAACAGGCATTCCGTTTCTCCCGTTGCCGCACAGCATGACATGAACACGCTCGGGCGCATATGCCGCCAACAGTTCGCCCACAATCCCATTCGCAACAGACTCAGCCTGCTGACCCGTTACCGAAATGCAACGGTATTCGTCGCAGTTCAAAAGTAGCGGCATCAACTTGATAGTCTGACTTTTCTTAATCCTGTTCAGAACATCCTCTGCCAGAGGATGATTCGACAGGTCATTCCCGGGGATAATACCCGCAGGATTGGGTGCGTTGCGAACCGAACCGACTCGCACCGTGATATGGTCATCGTTTGTCCTCTCTCCCATCCATTCGGATCGCCAAATATGGGAGAACAACGATGTATAGTCCTTGGGAGGATAGGCGCAGTTGATCCGCCTTGCGTAATCCTCTCCTTCCGCCTCGGCTTGGGCGATCGCCTTACTCAGCTTTTTGTTGAACTCCTCGGTCATTGCCCGATTCTTTTTTGCGTTCTGATGCTTCGAATAAAAGAATTCAATCACCGAACAGATGAGAGAAGAGATCATGCCCAAGGCCATAAAGGCAATCATGTAACCCATATGAAATCCTTGACCGGGCATGATGATGGTAAAGAGAAGATAGATACCGCCTCCTAAAACGGCAAGCTGTATGCTGGGAAACAGGACCGTCTTGAGCCAGGAAAATTTGGATTGAGTGTGAAGACCGGGCAATTCCGGCATGGTAACCGCGGCAGGGGAAGTTATATCCCGAGCACGAAAGGCAGGAATAAAGAATTCTTTTTTCATCATGACTCCTTATAGATTCAGCGTCGATACATTAATTAAAAACAACCTTACCCTTCAGCCACTCTTGCTTCTTTCGAAAAGCGTCTTTACGGCAAACGTCCGCGTACAGCGGTTATCGCTTTCCCGGGCAAAATCCTCACACCCGTGTTTTTAGATTGCCGGACGTGATCCTTCGCCCAAGATCTTCTGCCTGAGCTAAGCAAATACGTAAGTTCTTCAAGGTACGGTCTTGCTTACTTTCGATATATTCGTGGTATAGTGTTCGGATTTTGGTGTAGACTGCTCCTTCCTTTTTCTTAAGTTTTCGCTTTTCTTTGACTTCGACATGTGCCAGATATCGGCAAAACCCGAAAATCCGTTCAAACAGCTCCTTTCGAATCTCCGGGTCTACTGTCATATCCCACGGGAAGTCATTATTATATCGCAAGATTGCCTGTTTCATGACAGGATCGTCATTGAGCATCGACTGCCAGTAATTTTCAGGAAATAGCTGCTGAGCTTCTTCCTCGACAACGTTGTTTGTTTGGCCTCTGTTTGCCGTTTTCGGTGTATCGTCTATCTCATCACTTCCCTCAACTGCCTTTTCCGGAACAGCAACGACGTCTGATATGGATCGTCTTCCATACAAAGAACAATCTTCAAGCGGATTACGGTCATCGGCCATCAGACGAGGCTTGGAGTCTCCCCGCCAAAGAAGGGCGATAGAAACGTCGTCAGGGCCGCACCGTCCTAGATCAGCCACCTTGTCCGCGAAAGCCTTTTCCGACATGGTTGCCTCCTTGAGCCAATTAACAAAGGCAGGCTCCATATGCTTCTGATCCTTTTGGAAGAGCTGAGGCTTCGACACCTCCGGGCCGTCGCTCATGAGCACGATGCCCCGCAGATCCTTTACCTGGTAGCGCTTAAAGGAGAAATGCTTGAACGCGGGATTCACTAACACCTCTATGCTGGGCGTGGCGGCTCCCGGAATACTGGAGGGCGAAACGACCCCGAAACCATTCCCCGTATCAGCGGCAATGATACCGTTACCGACCTTCGCGGTGATCAGGATATCGTCCTTTACTGCGCACGCGACCAGCGTTGTGCTGTAAGGGCATTTGCGCAGGAAATCGACGTGATAGTAATTGGTGTTTTCCCGAAAAACGGGCGGCATGCCGTTTTTGCTCGCATACTTGTCCAAATTTTTCGAATAGTATTCGTAGACGTACGTGTAGAATATATTGCGCAACTGATCCTCCGGTGCCTCGGCAATCTCGTCGAATTTTTCGACCAAGAAGCGGGTTGCCATTATGACTGCCATTCGGGCACCGATTCCTGCGTATTTCCCTGCTTGTGTCACACCGTCTCCAACGGCAAGAGCGTATACGCCCTTGTCCGCGCGGCCATGCGCTGCGTCTTGATTTTTGCCTTCAGAACCGGGTGCCGCATAGAAAAACATCGTATATTGATCCATTTATGTCTACCTTTCTATGTGTCCGCACTCCCTGAGGAATGCGGTATTTTCTTTTTTATCTGTCTGTTGTCTGCAAAGATGGTTAAACGCGAGATGGAATTTCATTTCCGATCCCGCGTTTCCGTTTGATTGCCTCAGTGACCAGCGAGACTCTTCTGATTCCCCTTTGCGATCGAATAGCAGTGTCCGTAAAATCGTGTTACGTCACGGTCGTATGGCCATTCATGGGAAACGCAACACGACCGAACCCACTTCCTAAAAAAGGCGGAACATAGCCCCACATCCAAATGAGTTACTGATCCGGGAACAATTTGTTCCAAAAATCTTCGTCATCCTCCTCCGAATATGCTTCGTCGTCTTCGTGGAACACTTCCAACAGCCTCTCAGGGGGAGCCTCTTCTCCGCATGCAGATGTCTCCTCCAGCAGGGTAACATCAACACCTCCGTCGTCGATAACATATTGCACGGAAGCGACGTACACCTCGATGATGGAATTCAGCAGCTCGTTAACAGACTTTTCGCTATCCCCGCGGAAATCGACTCCATCCAAGGCCTGCCGTTCATCCCGGGAAACGCTCCCCAACGGGACAACGTATGTATACTGTTTTTTTGCTTCATTCATCTGGTAGGTGTAGAGCTCGGCCATTTCCCTGAATAATTCCGTGCCGCTATATTCCTCGCCATCGATCATGTAACGTCCGGAATCGTTTTCGCCCAGATCCGAGATCAATACAACGATCGGCTGAGAATACCCAAATCCCAAACTCTTGTAGTGCTCCTTGCGCGCCACTCCATACATGTAGGCATACAGCATGGCTTCGCCCAAGGGAGTCGTTCCAGAACACTCTCTGATAACAGGGGGGGCATGCTCCACCAAGTCAAACTCTCGCTGGAATTCCACGCCGGTTTCGTTGTCATTGTTCTTGCCAAAGACGATCACGGACAAATCAACGAGCTTTTCCAGTTCGAGGCTCGAATTCCGCGCGTGGATGGTTTCGTACAAGTAGGACAGCGAGCTGTTGATCTGATCGCGGTCACTGCTCAGAGAACCGCTTCCGTCCACCAAAAAAATCAAAGGAGTACGAAAGGTCGCTCCACGGGGGTCCAGCGTCTTCAGCTTCGGGATCTTCACGTCCACGTAACACTTCTTCTTGGGATCGTACCTCTTAACATCATTAAATCTCTGAATCGACTTCATATGAACCTCCTGTATATTAAAAAATGAAATCAATGAAACAGCTGCCAAAGTCCAAGCAGAATTAAGGCCGCTGCAGCCACAAAACCCAAAGACAAAACGATCCATGCCCAAGTGCTTCTGCCGTCTTTCAGTTGAGTATTTTGCACTTCGGAAATCTTCGTTCCGGGAGTCTTTGTTCCGGGGTCTCGCTTAGAGCCGACGTTTTCGGCATCGGGATCCTCAAGGAACTGTTTCTTTCCTTCATCGTAAGGCTTGTCAGGAAGATACATCAATCCGTCCAAATGGCTACTATATCGACAATAGGAAAAAAACATCGTCATCCATGCTTTAGGGGTGGGAAGGGATGCGTGCGGGGTGGTCAGCAAAGCTACGAAGGTGTCTCTCATACAGCGGGGCAGGATATACCACGCAGGATAAAAGCGGCGTTTTTTGAGGTTTCGAATAGCGCGCATAGAGCCCTTCGCAAACAAATCGTATTCTTCGCCGGTTTCCTCCAGATCGTATTCGCGTATACGCGCAAGATCCGAACGCAAGCTTTCCGTGCCCGTCAGGATTTGCAAAAGCATCATGGCCAAACCGTAGTTCTCGCTTTCCTCATCCGGTACGAATCCGGGCTCGATGCTGTCTCTGTTGGAGTACTCCGGGCGCGGCGGCTGAGAGTAGCTGCCACGAACCGAAAAGCCGTCCAGATCAATCGGATAAACAAGCCCTTTTTGGGTTACAAAAAAATTATCCGGCTTCACGTCGCTCACCATCAGCTCATGTTGGTGCAGTTGATCGAAGCACGTGCACAGGGAATGACAAACACGGAGCATCTTACGATAGGTATCCTCGCCAAACCATTCGTCGCAGTTCGTTTGAATGATGAGATGGTTCAGGGAACGATCGTCCGAGCAATCCCTCATGATAAAGCCACACCATGCGCTTTCGCTCCTGCTTGCATCGCTATACACGCAATCCATCGGGAAGGCCTTAGCCAGATACTTCAGATTACTACTCTGCTCAAGCTTCCGGCGGATATCCATCAAGCCATCGACCTTTGTCCTGTTTTCGGGCGTATTGGCCATGAATTTTACCAGAAGGTTGGAAGGGCTGTCAACCTTGTGAATCGCTTGCCTTTGAGAATTCCCCATGCCTCTGTCACTTTCATCCCGAACCGTATAAGTCAGCTCACCCATACGACAAAACACTGATTTTTGCAACATCTTCACCTCCTAACGAACTAAATAACACCAAATTATAATTTAATCAAAGAGCTTTTCGAAGGTTATCTCATCCTGCTCGACCACATCATTCCATTCGCTTAGCAGGAATAGCCTTTGAACATCGTTCAATTCGGCCACATTGATCAGCATCCCACTCGTTGTAACCAGAACAGGGATCATATTCGTGCAGTTCAGCAATGAATCTATATTGTTGCTGATGAAATAATTCTTTTTGCTTTCTATCGGCGCACCCCCATTTGGGACACAATCACAAGCAGCCTCTATGAACTCGTTTGGCTCTCTCTGAACAGAGGTCACCGTTATCCTGCCGCATTCCTTTAGATTGACCATCTCCTGCACAAACCGTCTAATCTCAACAGATCGGGTCAAGTCTTCATTGCGAATCTGCTCGCTGAGGTAAAAATTCACCGGAGCTCCGTTCATTTTTTTGAGCCGATAACCCAAAGCCAGCAGACGCCTGCGAGTTTTATCTGCGTCCGCATCCTTGCGGAAAGAAAGCAAATCCAAAAAGACGTTTCCGTCTCGAAGTGTCTCTGTTTTCACAATGATCTGCTCTAATTCTCCATTCACAAGGATGCTCCGTTTTCTCAACAAAGCCTCCGTTAAGGTTGTAGCCGGGGGCAGTTTTTCACCCAAAATATAATCCAGATAATCGGATTCAAAAATCATGAAATTCTGACTATACAGAACCTCCTTGACAGCCGGATCATTGGTGGCATAATAGTCATAGAGCGCAGCCATAGAGAGAATGTTCGTAAACCGATACTCCCCCTTTACATTTTCGGTGCTGCTCAAGTTTTGGTTTTCCATGTTGCTCAACGTCTGTCTGGTAATTCCTAATGCCTTTGAAATATCTTCCTGAGATTTTCCCAGGCCGCTACGTATCTTGCCGATCTTTTCGACAAAATCTTCAATAAATAGTTGTTGTGTAATTGTTGACATAACTTACCTCCTAATTGCATTATATCACAAAAAACATCATTTGTCAATACAATTGTACGTTTTTTTTACACAGAATCAAAAACAATTACTGTCAGATATTCTGTCGATGCGTAATTTTCAATATAGTCATGTAAGCGCGGGTTGATTAAATAGTTGGTTCCATTTTAATATATAATGATCACATAATTGTCGCGTGATCTTCAGTGGGACTCCAATACAGGAACCGATCGCACTTTATGCGTCGAAAGGGGAGGAAACAATCCACAATGTTATCTCTATTATACCACTTTTTATAGCTATATACGGGATGACTATATTATACAAGACCAGCTATTTGGAATCCATATGATGCCCTCTGCGGCCTGATCACATATAACGTCTACGTCCCGACTTGAAATGATCACCAACTCTCGGTAATATCGGCTTACAATGCTGATCAACTATCTCGTGAAGGAGATCGTCACGTATGACGACATCCGATCTTCGACCAGCAATCGAAGCCTTTTTCAATAAACCTACACGGAACAGTCCCGATGAAAATCGGGGCTGTTCTGCTTTTACGGGGCATAAGAAGCATTTCGATACCGAGATATGGATTTTGCGAAACGAGCCAGACAGAGGATTCTGAGGGCGTAGAGCAGCACTTGGAAGTGTCAATAAACCTTACAGGAAAAAAGAGCAAAAAAAAAGAACCTAAGACAAACAACAGACTATACCTTGTGTTCGTTTTAGGTTCTTACTGGCGGAGGGAAAGGGATTCGAACCCTTGTGGGCGGGTGCCCAAACGGTTTTCAAGACCGCCTCGTTATGACCACTTCGATATCCCTCCGTATATGAACTGCCGTTAGGCAGATATCATCGGATTATTCAATTTTTTAGAAATATTTTTAGAAATGCTGTTTTCGGTTGCTTTCGGAGTGCCCGGAAAGTCAGTGTTTTCAAGGCTTTTTTGCGTTTTTGCGACCGTTATGCTCGCAAATTTTCAAGACAGCCTCGTTATGACCGCTTCGATATGCCTCCGTACTCGGATATTATACCACAAACCTCCCTGTTTGTCAAGTCCCCCCAAAAAGAACCTCCCTAAAAGAAAGTCAAGAAAGCACATTCTGTGAGCATCTGAATCCATGCTCTTCGGATCCGTAGGTCTGAAATAGAGAACACCGCTGTCATACAATTCCTGACAATACGCTTTGTATCGTCGCGTAAAAGTGTCGCACCAAACTTGCACCAAAATCATACCGACATTTAATAGCTAAATTCAAGCATTCAAAGTCTTAAACAAAAATTTTTTGCTTCGCAAAAGGTTGATTCCAAGCATAATGACAATCACGCACACGGCAGAGCCGAGAGTAGCGTTCATAACCACAATTTCCGATTCGGTCATTCCTTCAAATGAAACAAGCATTGAGCGTTGCAATGCGAATATCGATACGAAAGCATCCGCAAAGGATATGTTCCGGAGTGCAATACATGTTGCCGACGTACTGCGACGAGCTTTTAAGAGGTTTATTGTTGCAAGCGTGATTTTCGTAAAGGCGTATGCCGCCATAGCTATCATCACGATCATATGAAGCTCATGCCCTCTGTCTTTTACCACCGATAAAATGATTGATCCGAAAAGTGGTATGGATAATAATATCAACATCCAACCCGTAAACTTGGTTACGCAACGCTCTTGGGTTTTGGAGCGTAGCACCACAAAGCGTACGATACTTAAAACAAGATAGTATGCGCCAAGCGTTAATAACCACCACGAGCTTGTAACAAATCCCCAAACAAGATGATAGCTTGCAAACGCTATGTTGAATGTCAGACTTGCGAGAGCAAGTTTCAAAGTCCTATCCATTTATACTCCTATCGCCCATCACGCAATCGGTGATAATCTTAATAATTATTTTCATATCGTCCGAACAATTATTGTTAAGCCATTCCATAACGATAGCAAAAACGCCTGTCAAATAGAATTTCATCACGTAGGAACGTTCTGCTTCAGGTACACCAAAGCGAGCAAGAATAGGACTGAAAATATGTTCAAACATCCGTCCGTAAACTTCGTCCATATTCATAGCATGAAACTGCCTTATTGACACCTTAAATAAACGCTGATTATCCTTGATAAATGTCAAATACGGAGTAAGATACTCGTTCGTGATAAACAAAAGCTCATTACTCTTACAAGTTTCAAATTGCAGGGATATGCGTTGCTTATCTATTTCGTAGTATGAGAGATGTTTGTCAATGATATAGCGTGTAGTTTCCTTTAGCAGATCCGAGGTGTTCTCATAATGCAGATAAAAGGTGGAGCGGTTTACCCCGGCGGTATCGCATATCTCCTTAATGCTGATATATTCAAAGTCCTTCTTCTCAAGTAGCGTAATGAGGGCTTCGTCCATTCTAATGGCCGTATTAAAGTATTTACTTTCGTTTTTATTCATAAGACCGCCCTCCTTGCATACTTATTTACCCTCGCTGATCTCTCTTGCAAGCTCCACGATCTCATAAGCATACTTCTTTTTGCCCTTTTCAAGCATCTTTTTGTAGATAGGATAGTTTACACCGCATCCAATCATACCGATAACACCAACGATAATGCCAATCACCATACCGACAATACCGCTACCGAGAACTTGCATTGCAAAACACATTCCTGTGCCCAATACGAGCGATGAGATAATGCCGAAGGTGTAGGTAAAAATAGTTGCAGGCATCTTTGCTTTTCTGTCGAGTTTGCGAAGTGCTACAATTTTGGAGTTGTCCTTTGGAGCGTACTCCTTTGCGATGGATTCTGCGTAAATCTTGTCTGTGTTCATGTTGTTTCTCCTTTTCGGTTGTTTTTATTGTGACTTTATTATATCACCCGCCAAAGAAAAACGGAACAACAAGAATTGCATAATGTGTTGATTTAAGTAAATTATATCACAAAACCACCAAAAATGAAATAGGACGGCAAAAAAGAATGAAATCACCTACGGTGATGGAATCCGTAAATGCGGACGAAATCTTCACTGCGTTCAGATGAAGTCCGAGGCAAGCCTCGGGCGATATGAAATCTGCCCATAAACCCGACGGGAGCGGATTTCATCGCGAGAGTGATTTCATCCACCTTTGCGGATTTATTCTGCCGTAGGCAGATTTCACTGCACCCAGTTCATGGAAGAAATAACAAAAAATGCCCTGCGATTGCGGAGCATTTTTGAAGTCGACCAAAGGTCGAAATTATCTCTTTGAGTTTTAGCAATACCGTTTGATATCGTGAATATCGTGGAATTTCGTGTGATATCGTAGATCTATCGTGTGATTTCGTGCGATATCGTGAATATCGTGAGTATCGTCGCATAAAGTGTTGCACCAAATTTGCACCAAAATCACACCAACATTCAACGCCTATTCAGCTCGTCAAATTGGAATTTGACCAACTTATAACATCAATTTCATTACAGCTTCACCTTCATCAATGATGCCCGTGTCGATAAAGCCTGCTTTCTGATAAA
>JAZOOM010000066.1:0-5939 GCA_045655025.1 Eubacteriales bacterium
ACGATCCGACTTGGAAGTCGGCCGTGCCCGGTCAGGGTGGCGGTAAAGCCTTCGGGGGCACCTCGGACAGCACCCAGCGCACAGCAAACGGGGAGGAGAAAACGCAGAGTGGAGCCGGACTCACCGCAGTCCAGCTCGGCGTGTTGCGGGATCTTGGTGATGGGGGTGACAAAAAAGTCGGTGCCCTCACGGACAATGTGTGCGCCCAAGGCGGACAGACAGTTGACCGTTGCTTCAATATCCTGATTCAGATCGGTGCAATGGACGCGCCGTGTGTGGGTGCCCGCGCCGTACAGAGCCGCCAGCGCGGAAACAATCAGCGCGCGGTGCGCCTCCGACTTGGAGGACGGTGCCCGTACGGTTCCGTTCAGACGGGGGGATGACAGTATTTTCTCCATGACGTACTCCTTACTCGGCGGAAAGGCCGGCGCGGATGTAGCCCTCCAAAGCGTCCACAGGGACGGTGACCAAACGGGAATCCGCCACGCCGCAGGGAACCACCAGCGTCAGACTGCCGCCTACCCGCTTCTTGTCACCCTGCGCTACGGCGTAGAGCTGTTCAGTAGAGAAAGGGCACTCGGTGGGCAGGTGATACTTGGCCAGGAGCGCCAGCAGGGAGGACAGAGTTTCCTTAGAGCAAAGCCCCGTTTTGACGGCGGCGCGTGTGATGATGACCATACCCATAGCCACGGCCGAGCCGTGGGAGATGGCAAAATCCGAGCAGGCTTCAATGGCATGCCCCACGGTGTGACCCAGATTCAGGAGCTGACGAACTCCCTTGTCGGTCTCGTCGGCCTCCACCAGCTTGCTCTTATCCGCCACGCAGAGACGGATGACCTCCGCCATGTTGGCGGCGGCGTCCCCTTGGAGCAGGTCAAAAAGGGGACGGTCGTTGATGAAGGCGTACTTGATGACCTCCGCCATGCCGTCGGCGAAGATCTCGGGGGAAAGGGTAGTGAGGCAGTCGGTGTCGCAGACTACCAGGGCAGGCTGATGGAAGGCACCGCAAAGATTCTTGCCCGCCTGCAGGTCAATGGCGGTTTTGCCGCCTACGGAGGCATCCACCATGGCCAGCAGGGTGGTGGGGATCTGGATAAAGTCAATGCCTCGCTGGTACACCGCAGCGCAGAAGCCGCCCAGATCTCCGACCACACCGCCGCCCAGGGCGACCAGCAGATCGGATCGGGTCAGATGCTCGTCAGCCATAGCCTCCAACAGCTCCATCAGATTGGCCGCCGACTTGGAGGCCTCCCCATGGGGGATCACGCGGCGCACCACCGAAAAGCCTGCCTCGGACAGGGAGGCTGTGACGGTCTCTGCATAGAGCGCTTCGACCGTGTCATCGGTGAGAAGCAGGGTACGGCAGGGAGCATGGACGCGGGAGATCATCTCACCTACGCGGCGGCGCAGGCCGCTGCCGATGTGGATCGGATATGTCTGAGCCCCTCGGGCGGGGATGGAGACGGTGATCGTGGTAGGGGTGGGTGTATGTGTCATGATTGTATATCCTTCAAGTGTTTCGATAGCTTCGGAGGGAATGATACCATTATAACATATGTTTGATTCCGTGACAAGGGGATGCGTTGATATTCTCTGCCTCCGGCCTTATATTTCGGAGTGCGGAGCAAACGTACCCGCCACCTTGAGGTTGTCGCATACCCGATTCAGCTCCTCCAGCATTCGCTTACCGTTTTCGGTATCGGTTGATCCGTCGATCTCTACGTAGAAATAATACTGCCAGGAGTGCTTTCTCAGGGGATGGCTGCGGAGAGCGGTCATGTTGTAGCCGTATTTTCCGATGATGCCAATGGCTTCTGCCAAGGAACCGGCCTCATGCTTGACGGTGAACATGAGTACCGAGCTGGGAAGGGCGGGGGCGCTTGCCTGCACCTTGGACAGCACCGCGAAGCGGGTGGTGTTCTCACCGCTCTTGTTGATGTTGGCCTCCAGCACCTTCAATCCGTAGATCTCGGCGGTCTCCGCGCTGGCGATGGCACCGAGGGACTTATCCCCCGATTCGGCCACGGTTTTGGCGGACAAGGCGGTGTTGGTGGCCTCCCTGGTCTCAAAGCCTCTCATTTTGATGTGATCGTGGCATTGGCTGAGGGCTTGGGGATGGCTGACCACCCTCCGAATGTCCTCCACGGTGGCCTCGGGAAGCCCCAAAAGGTTCTGGTGGATCTCCAGCTCGTATATGCCGTTGATATACAGCGTGCCCGAGAAGATGAGATCCATGGTCTGCCCCACCTCGCCGGCATAGCTGTTCTCAATGGGAAGGATCACCGCGTTGCACTCACCCTTGACCACCGCTTCGTAGGCCGCCTTGAAATCGCTGTAGGAGACGCGGTTTCCCTCGGGGAAGATCCGCCCGGCGGCGATGTGGGCGAAGGCCCCCTCCACGCCGCTGTAGGCAACCCGCAGACCATTCTGCATACGGTACTGGTAGGCGCGGGAGATGGCCATGGTGCTCTTCAAAAAATCCACGTAGTAGCTCCTCAGAACGTCCTCCTCAATGAGGGAAGCATTCCGCTCAATGACGGCTTCCTCCCGCTTCTGATCCAAGATGGGGAGCCCGTGCTCCTGCTTGTGCTCGTAGACCATCCCGACGGCCTTCATACGCTTCACGAAAAGCTCGGCCATCTGGGCATCTACCTCGTTGATGATCTTTCTTGCTTCGTCCAATTTGTTCGGCATTTTCCTGTTTTCCTTTGCTTACAGTTTGTCAGCCAGATCGAGGATCAGCTGCTCGGTCTTCTCCCAGCCCAGGCAGGGATCGGTGATGGACTTGCCGAAGATGTGCTCCTCGGCCTTGCAGGCACCGTCCTCCAGGTAGCTCTCGATCATGAGACCCTTGACGAGTCTCTTGATGTCGGCGTTCTGACTGCGGCTGTAGACCACGTCCTTGGCGATGCGTACCTGCTCCAGATACTTCTTGCCGGAGTTGTTGTGGTTGGTATCCACGATCACCGAAGGATTGACGAGGGAGGACTTGGCGTACAACTCTCCCACCCGCAGAAGATCCTCATAGTGGTAGTTAGATACGCTCTTGCCCGCGTAGTCGATGTAGCCGCGAAGAATGGCGTGGGCGTAGGGGTTGCCCTCGCTGGTGACCTCCCAGCCGCGGTACAGGAAGGTGTGACCCGACTGCGCCGCTGTGACGGAATTCATCATCACGCCCAGATCGCCGCCCGTGGGGTTCTTCATACCGACGGGAGCCTCGATGCCGCTGGCCACCAGTCTGTGCTGCTGATTCTCCACCGAGCGGGCACCCACGGCCACGTAGGACAGGAGATCCGAGAGGTAACGGTAGTTTTCGGGGTAGAGCATCTCGTCGGCGCAGGAGAAATCGTAGTCGCGGAGTGCCGCCAGATGCAGCTCGCGGATGGCCACGATGCCCTTGTACATATCGGGCTTTGCCTCGGGATCGGGCTGGTGGAGCATACCCTTGTAGCCCTGACCCGTGGTGCGGGGCTTGTTGGTGTAGATGCGGGGGATGATGATGATCTTGTCCGAGACCTGCTCCTCGATTCGTCTGAGGCGGGAGATATATTCCAGTACAGGCTCACTGTGGTCGGCCGAGCAGGGGCCGATGATCAGAATGAATTGATCGGAACGGCCGTCAAACACGGCGCGGATGGCCTCGTCGCGCTTGGCCTTGACCTCAGCCATGCGGGCGGTCAGAGGATACTCCTTTTTCACATCCTGAGGGATGGGGAGCTTTCTGTGAAAATTCATTCTCATGATTTTGTACCTCATTTCTGTATTGATAAAAGTGACTTGTGGGGGCTATGAAAAGAAAAAGCCCGCCTTCCGATGCGCTCCCGAGAGCACGACGAATGCGGACTGACCGTTTTTCTGCTTCCGAACGGGTAATCACGTTGCGGAATTCACAAAAGACGGGCAGCCCTTGGCAAAAAAGTAAAAGTAACAAAAGCACGTACTCGCGGCCATGGCTGTTCCTCCTTCGTGAATGATTTTTGCATATTATACACCCGCCGAGGGGTTTTGTCAAGAGCTTTTCGTAAAAAAATTCATTCTTTTTTGCTGTCTCGCTCCGCCTGCGGCTCGGAAATCGGCACGGGAAGCGTCCTCCGCAGCCCTGCTCGCAGAGCTCGCTCACTTTTTGTCGAACAGTGCCCGTCTCTCGGTGGAATGGCGCATCATCGCCCGCATACCTTCAATATCCTCGTTTTCCAGCATGTCCCTGAGCTCGTTGAACTTGCGGATAAACAGCTCCATCTGCTCCAGCAGCATTTCCTTATTCGATACGAACAGCTCGCTCCACATCAGATCGTTGATGCGCGCGATGCGGGTGAGGTCGCGGAAGGAGTCGCCCGTGAATTTCTCCATGTCCTCCTTATCGTTGCAGGTCATCAGCGTGATGGCGATGCAGTGGGTGAGCTGAGAGAGGAAGCCAATCATTTCATCGTGCTCCTTGGGGGAGAGAGTGGTCACGTTGGAGAAGCCAAGAAGTCTGCCGAGCTCCATGCAGGTCTGTATGGCCTCGGGCGTATTTCTATCGGTGGGGGTAACGATGTAGTTTGCGCCGACGAACATACGGTCGGTGCTGTTTTCCACACCCGATACCTCGCGTCCGGCCATGGGATGAGCCGCGATGAATTCCACGTCGGGGCGCAGTATATCCTGAATGCGGTACACAATGCTCCGCTTGACACCCGTCACGTCGGTGATGAGCGCGCCGCTTTTCAGCAGGCCTTGATTCTTCTCGATCCATTCTATGAAAATGTGCGGATACAGCGCGAAGATCACAAGATCAGCTGCACCGATCATATCGCGGTCAAGTTCGGTTGAGCCTTCGTCAATGATACCTTCCCGCAATGCGTAAGCAATGTCGCCCTGCTCCAGCGTAATGGCACTGATATGGAATCCGAATCGCCGCAGTGCTTTGGCGTAGCTGCCGCCCAAAAGTCCGAGCCCGACAATGAGTATCTTCTTGCTGATGTCTACGATCATGTCCGTTTCCTCCGCTATTTACCGTTGTGAAAGAATTGTCACCCATTATACGCGTAAATAATGCGTTTGTCAAGAGGCTTTCGGAATATCAGCTTGGTTTTTCATGAAAAGAGAACGGCTTTACCGTGCCCGTGGTGCGAACGTATGAGTGATCTCTCCGATACACACAATTGGGCGATGCGGTTGAATCGCTACCTCGTTCTTTGTGGGAGAATCGGCCCGAAAACTTTCACGTAACACCTGCGAAATCCCGAATGCACCCCGAAAATGCCGTTAAAATTGAAATTATTACATTTTTTTCTTGCAAATTTTGCAAAAGTACTTGCATTTCGGCGGGGAATGGTGTATAATAGAGAGCATAGGTTGAGACGGTAACCGTCCTCACCCGACGGACACCGTTTTGGCGTTCAGATTTCACACATAAAAGGAGATATAACCATGTCTTACGTCGACGAGATCATTGACAAAGTAATTGCCCAGAACCCCGGCCAGCCCGAGTTCCACCAGACCGTCAAGGAAGTCCTTGACTCCCTCCGCCCCGTTGTGGATGCCAACGAGGCCAAGTACCGCCGCGAGGCTCTGCTGGAGCGTATGTGCATGCCCGAGCGCGTCATCATGTTCCGCGTTCCGTGGGTGGACGATCAGGGTCAGGCTCACGCCAATATGGGCTGCCGCGTCCAGTTCTACGGCGCCATCGGCCCCTACAAGGGCGGTCTGCGCTTCCATCCCTCCGTTAACCTCTCCATCATCAAGTTCCTGGGCCTTGAGCAGACCTTCAAGAACTCCCTGACCGGCCTGCCCATGGGCGGCGGTAAGGGCGGCTCCGACTTCGACCCCAAGGGCAAGCCCGATGCCGAGATCATGCGCTTCTGCCAGGCCTTCATGGCGGAGCTCTACCGCCACATCGGTGCTGACACCGATGTGCCCGCCGGCGACATCGGCACCGGTGCCCGCGAGATCGGCTA
>JAZOOM010000067.1:0-3005 GCA_045655025.1 Eubacteriales bacterium
CAAACGGTTTGATGCGGAGGGGCGCATCCTCTCAACGGATTGGAATGATTACGACAGCATTCACGCCACCTTCGAGCCGAAGCATTTCACGGCCAGGGAACTGGAGGAAATGCTTGTCAGCGTTTCCAATGAATGCTACACGTTCAAGCGCATCTGGAGGCGCGCCGTTAAAAACAAGTACGGCGGATGGATCAAGCTGGGAGTAAACCTGGGATTCAGGATCTACAACAAGAAGGTAAAAAAGACGCTTCAGAAAGAATGGAGAAAACAGGCATGAAAATCACTTTTATCCTTCCCGCGATCGGCAAGAAATCGGGACAGAAGTATTTGCGCAGCTGGCTGATGGAGCCGCTGACCATCGCTGTACTCAATTCCATGATTCCCGATCAGTACGAGCGAGAGTTCTTTGATGACCGCATTGAAACCATCAATTACGATACAGACACGGACGTCGTTTTCATTACGGTGGAGACCTACACCGCCAAGCGTGCCTACTACATCGCCGAGCAATTCCAAAAGCGCGGCAAAAAGGTCATCATGGGCGGGTACCACGTCACCCTTTGCCCCGAGGAGGCGACTCTGCACGCCGATGCCATCATGGTTGGAAACGCTGACCGCATCATTGACACGGTGTTGACCGATCTGGAGGCGGGAGAGCTGAAAAAGCGGTATGACGGCGGGGCTTGCATTACCTACAAAATGCCCGACAGAAGCATATACGAGAGCAAAATGAAAAAATATCTGCCCATCTCCTTGGTGGAAACAGGCAGAGGATGTTATCATAACTGTGAGTTTTGCTCCATTGCAGGCTACTACCACCAGTGCTACATACACCGTGAGGTGTCGGATATCATTGCCGAGATCAAATCCTGCAGGCATAAGATATTTTTCTTTGTGGACGACAGCATTTTTTCGGACAAGGCCTTTGCCCGCGAGCTGTTTGAGGAGCTGAAAAAGCTGAAGATCATCTGGACGACCCAGATCACCCTGGACATCGCGCGGGATGAAGACATGCTCCGCCTCATGAAGGAGAGCGGATGCGAAATGGTGCTGATCGGCTTTGAATCCATCGAGAGCGACAATCTGAAGCAAATGAACAAGGGCTGGTCGGAGCGGCTCGGCGAGCGCGAGGCGCTGATCCAAAAGATCCACGACGTGGGCATCGGCATTTACGCCAGCTTCGTGTTCGGATTCGATTCCGACAACGAGGACACCTTCAAGGCCACCCTTGCCTTCTGTGAGAAGCATCAGTTCTTCGTGGTTGCCTTCAACCACCTCCTCATCTTCCCCAACACCAAGACGTACGAGTCCTTCAAGGCAAACGGACGCTTGATCTCCGAAACGTGGTGGCTGGAAAGCGGGTACACCTTCGGAACGGTGACCTTCAATCCCAAGCAGATCACCTCCGAGCATCTGCGCGCCTGCTGCAAGGGCTACCGCAAGAAATACTTCACCTTCTCCTCCATCTTCAAGCGCGGAAGAACCATGCGCAAGCGGAGCCGCGGCTTCCTCATCAATTTCGCCTACTGGGCGACCAACGTCATTTTCCATTTTGAGATCGACAAGCGCTTCGGTATTCCCATCGGAGAAAACCTTGAGGAAAAGAAGAAATGAGACGCGCCAACTATACAGCCTCCCCCGAGGACGGAAAGGAGATCCTGCGGATCCTCGAAAGCTCCGCCGCCAAGGGGAGTATAGAGCTGATCTATACCCGCCGCCCCGACGCTTACGAGTCGTATATGAAGGACGCGAAGGACGCCCGAGTGTTCATTTCCCGAGACGGGGAGCGCGCCATCGGCACCTGCGCGAAGCTTGTCCGTGACGTGTACATCGGCGGCGAAGTATGTCGCGCGGCGTACGTTTGCGGTCTGAAAAAGGACGCGGAATACGACGGCGGCGTGGGATTTGGAGCAAGGCTGATCAAGGATCTGCAACAGAACGACGTTGATTTTTACTACTGCTCCGTGGTGGCCGAGAACACCGACGCGCGGAGCATGTTTGAAAAAAGCCATCGGCTCCTTTCCATGAAGCCCATTTCGGGCTACAAGACCTACATCATAAACCCCGGGGTCAAGGTAAAAGCCCCCAAGCACAGCTATACCCTCCGAAGAGCCACCGAGGCCGACAGCTCGGCTCTTCTGGAATTCCTTCGTACCGAAGGCCGAAAAAAGGATCTCTTTCCGGCGGTGAGATCCTTTGACGATTACCATAATCTGCACGTCAGCGATTTTTACGTGCTGACCGACGGGGAAAGCATTCTGGCGGCCGCCGCCTTGTGGAAGCAGACCGAATATAAGCAGTACGTAGTCAAGCGGTACGGCGGGCTCATGCGGCTGGCCCGCGTCTGCAATCCGTTGCTTTCCGTTTTGCGGTATATCCGACTCCCCCGGGAAAACGAGCCCCTTGATTTCCCCATGCTTGCCTTCCTCCAGTGCCGTGAGGATCGCGTGGAGATCTACCGCATCTTTCTGAACGGGATCAAGAAGGAAATCGCCAAGGAGTACGGTATGTTCGTGATCGGCATGCCCGACAGTCATCCTGCCAAACCGATCCTGGATCGGCTCCCCTGCATCAGCTTCAAAACAGAAATATACGAGATCCGATTCCCGTGGAGCGGGCAAGCGTACAAAACCCCCGACCCACAGCGTATGTTTCTTGAATGCGGGCTGCTGTAAAGTCCCCCAAGCACGTTCAATAAAAACGCCGAGAGTCCCATACGTTGCGGGTACTCTCGGCGTTGCGCTATTCAATTCTTTACCACACAAACGGTGAGCTTCAGGCGCTACAAGTTGACACCCTTCTCTATTTTTGGCGATTTGAACATGGGTCTCTCACTACTGCATATTCACCAAATAAGAAACCCGATGCGCCTACATCGGGTTTTTTATTTGGTGGAAACGAGGGGGCTCTGAACCCCGCCGAGCAAGCTCGGCATCAAGTTGCTCTCCGCTCCCCTTTGGTCGGTACAGAATCGAAATCTACTCGTTATCTTGCACCTTGAACAT
>JAZOOM010000068.1:0-3678 GCA_045655025.1 Eubacteriales bacterium
GACATCATCGACATTTCCATCACGCGGCGTAAATACCACGTGTTCGACAAGGCGACCGAGCGGGGCATCCGCCGCCGCGGACCCGTGGGGAACGAAATTCCCTGCTCTGTCCGCGGCGGAGCTGTATGCTTTGAGGGGTTGCGTTACACGCTTCCCCCTGCGATCAAGTGCGACGGAGCGGCATCTGCCGAGCTCGTCGTTCCCGTGCAAGGTATTCATTTGGGTTACGGGGAATGCCGTGCCACGGTTTCCGAGGTGGAATCCATTGAGGAGGACACGCTGTACGTTCTAAAAGCAGGCAAGCTAACGCTGTTTGCACTCGAGGAAGGCAAAGCAAAACACAACGTCGGGAGCGTTGTGAGTTTCGATATGGATGCTCGTTCCATTCGGATTGAGGCGTGCGGCATTCGTCCGCTCGATACGATGAATGTGTTGGACGGTAGCTTCACCAAGGAAAAAGGCGCGGATCGAAAGAGCTACGACTTCTACATGGAGATGGGTGGAGCTCGGCTCATCCCCTCGGAGGAGATATGCCGCAAGATGTTTGCCTGCAAGGGAACGAAAATCTTTCACACCCCACTCCTCTATGAATTCGATGCATCCGCCGTTACCGTAACCGCCGGAGGCGGTGGCAATGGTGCGCCCGCTCTGCGAGGTGTAGTGAGCGAGGTGCTGGACTACGGCAGGGTCAAGTATGCCCGTATCAACGTGGGTGACACCACGGCAGCAGCCACAGTAATTGCGGCTTACGATGGCATGGTGGGGGACGAGGTAATGCTGACGGTAGACGACTCCAAATTGACCGTCAAGGATCGCACTATCGATATGATTATCGTGTAATAAATATACAAAACCGAACAGAGCATTCTACGGGATGCCCTGTTCTTTTTTGATATTTCCGACAAGAGGAATCTCACCCAAACGCAAAGGAAAAGCCGAAATGCAGAGGAAACGCGGTCTTTTTCTGCTTTTTTCTATGAAACTTGTGAAAATCGGCAGAATTTTGCGTGAAAATTGGAGCAAATGACGAAAATTGAGATTTGTGTAAAAACATATTGAAATTTCATGTATATTCTGTTACAATATAGAGGAATTTGCGGTCAGTATGCACTCGGTCGAGAGGCTAATCGCTTACCCACACCGGTATCTCGGTGCTTGCAGAAACGATGAGTTTGCCCCCCGTGTGACGGGAAACGCGCAAAAAGTATATTACCCCAAAGGAGTATGTATGCGAAATGGAAAACGAAATCCTCATTCAATTGCAGGGGATATCCAAGGCGTTTGACGGCGAAACCGTTCTCGATAATGTCAGCCTTGATATCCATGACAAAGAGTTTATCACTCTGCTTGGACCGTCCGGGTGTGGCAAAACAACCACCCTCCGTATCATTGGCGGTTTTGAAACCCCTGATAGCGGAGAAGTTTTTTTTGACGGCAAGGAGATCAGCCAAGTGCCTCCTTACCTCCGCCTCGTCAACACGGTTTTCCAGAAATACGCGCTGTTCCCTCATCTGAACGTATACGAAAACGTAGCGTTTGGCTTACGCCTCAAAAAGACCCCCGAGAAGGAGATCCAGACTCGCGTGCGCGAGATGCTCGCCATGGTCAACCTCAAGGGCTTTGAGCGCCGCCACGTGACCACCCTCTCGGGCGGTCAGCAGCAGCGTGTTGCTATTGCACGCGCACTGGTCAATCAGCCTCGCGTGCTTCTGCTCGACGAGCCCCTCGGCGCGCTCGACCTCAAGCTCCGCAAGGATATGCAGACCGAGCTTAAAAAGATCCAGCGTCAGACGGGTATCACCTCCATCTACGTCACCCACGATCAGGAGGAGGCACTCTCCATGTCCGACACCGTTGTGGTTATGGCAGAGGGACACATCCAGCAGATCGGATCTCCCGTGGATATTTACAACGAGCCTGTCAATGCCTTCGTGGCCGACTTTATCGGCGAGTCCAACATTGTTGACGGCCTCATGCTGGCCGACAAGAAGGTTCGATTCTCGGGTCACACCTTCGAGTGCATGGACGGCGGCTTTGCCAAGAACGAGCCCGTGGACGTGGTCATCCGTCCCGAGGACGTGGACGTGGTTCCCGCCGAGCAGGGTATGCTCACGGGTGTCGTGTCCTCCGTTACCTTCAAGGGCGACTACTACGAGATCATCGTGGACGTGCAGGGCTTCAAGTGGATGCTGGAAACCTCGGACTATGCCGCTCCCGAAACCACCATCGGACTTTTCATCGAGCCCGAGGCCATTCACGTCATGAAGAAATCCGAGTTCTCGGGTCAGTTCGGTGACTACTCTTCCTTCAGTGATGAGCTGGAGCATCTGTCGGATCTCGAGGAGGATGAGGAAGAATGAAAGATCGTTCCCTTCGCAAGACCGAGCCCCCTCCCGCAGGAAACAGAAAGGGCGCGCAGAGCAATATTTTCCAGAAGATGGCGGCTGTACCCCACACCTTCTGGACGGTGCTCTTCATCGTAGCCCCCATGCTCTTCGTGCTCTACTTCGCCTTTACCGACGGGGAGGGCCGCTTCTCCTTTTCCAACATCACCCAGCTTGGACAGTACACCAACGTGTTTATCCTGTCCATCGCCTTCGCCCTGATCGCCACGGTGGTCTGCCTCATCATCGGCTTCCCCCTGGCCTACTTCATGTCCCGCCAGTCTCCCAGAGCCCAGAAAATGCTCATGGTGCTCATCATGCTCCCCATGTGGTGCAATCTGCTGATCCGCACCTACGCCCTCATGGCGCTTCTGGACAACGGCGGTCTGCTCAATTCCCTGCTGAAGAACTGGGGATTGGAGCCCCTGCCCATCGTAGGCTCTTACTTTGGTGTCATCCTGGGTATGGTCTATGATTTCCTTCCCTACATGGTGCTTCCCATCTTCACCGCTATGACCAAGCTGGACTACCGCTACATCGAGGCCTCCCACGATCTGGGCTGTAACTCGGTGCAGACCATGACCAAGGTCATCATGCCCCTGACCCTGTCGGGCGTGGTTTCGGGTGTCACCATGGTCTTCGTTCCCTCCATCAGTACATTCTACATCTCCCAGAAGCTGGGTGCGGGCAAGATCGACCTGGTGGGCGACACCATCGAGCGTCTGTTCCAGAACGTGTCCACCTACAACGTGGGCGCCGCCATGTCTCTGGTCATGATGATCCTCATTCTGATTTCTCTCGCTATTATGAATAAGTTCTCCGACGAAGAAGGAGGTATCGTGCCGTGAAATTCCTGTCCAAGTGCTACATCGGCCTTATTTTCCTCCTTCTCTACGTTCCCATTATCGTCCTCATCGTCTTCTCCTTCAATGAGTCGGGCAGCTTGGCCGAGTTTTCGGGCTTCTCCCTCATGTGGTACGAGGAGTTGTTCCATGACGAGGAGGCCTTCTCCGCCCTGCGGAATTCGCTGATCCTGGCCGTGCTCTCCTCCCTGGCCGCCACCGTGCTGGGCACCTTCGGCGCGCTGGGTCTCCACCGCATGAAGAACCGCTACGTCAAGAGAGCCATCAATTCCGTTACCAACATTCCCATGATGAACCCCGATATCGTGACGGGTGTCTCCATGATGCTTCTCTTCGTGGCCGTGGCCACCTTCCTGGGTACTCGCGACCTCTTCGGCTTCGGTACGGTGCTCATAAGTCGGATCGTAGCCATGTCGTTCTGTGAGCCAAGG
>JAZOOM010000069.1:0-2826 GCA_045655025.1 Eubacteriales bacterium
AAACCTCGGGGCCGATCTACCTGCGGCAGGCCTCCTTCGGCAGCTACACCGGCCAAGGATGGAACGCCGCTACTCCCTACAGCGGCACGCTGGCGGGAGGCTACAGCCTCAACCTGCTGCCCGCCGCCGCACTGGATTACCTGAATCTGGTGAAAACCACCACGCTGACCTTCTCGGATATGGCCCTGTTCCTGCTCCCCTACTATGCTCAGATCGGGGGAGGGAACCCTGTCGTCGGCAGCGATACCGACTATGGCGGCATGGATCTGACCGACTACACCGTGAGCTACTACGCGGTGGAGAACAGCTTGACCCTGCTGTCGGGCTACAGCCAGGTGCCCTCCGCTCTTCGCCCCTACCTGCTGGGGTCTTACGCCTCTGCCGAGAAGGCTTACCGCACCTTTGTCTACGGGCAGTACCTGGCCATCGACGGCGAGACGGATGCCTTCATGCAGACGATCATTGCGACCGAGGGCTTCGATCCGTCGGATGCCAACGTCATTCAGGCGGTGGCCTCCTACGTCCAAAACGCCGCCGTGTACTCCTTGAATTATGATCCCGCTCTGGATACCTGTGAGAATCAGGCCATTGCCTTCCTGCGGGACTACAAGAAGGGTATTTGCGTGCACTATGCCACCGCCGCGACCCTCTTGTACCGCGCTCTGGGCATTCCCGCTCGCTACGTCACGGGCTTTGCTTTGGACTTGACCGCAGGCCAATGGACGGAGATCCGCAATCCCGGGCACGCCTGGGTGGAGGTCTACGTGGACGGTTTGGGCTGGGTGGCTGTGGAGGTGACGGGAAGTGCCGACACGCCCGCCGATCCCGAGCCCACTTTGGATACCCTCGAGCTGGAGCCCGTCTTCTGCACCAAGGAATACGACGGCAGTTACCTCTACCCTCTCAATCAACTGGAAACGACCCCCTCCCTGCAAAAATATTTGGGTATGGGCTACACCTATAAGGTGGAGATTTTGGGCAACCGACGGGAAGTGGGTGACGGGGAAAGCTACATAAACTCCTTCACCCTGTACGATCCTGCGGGCAACGACGTGACGGAGCGGTTCACGCTGGTCAAGAGGAACGGCGTGCTCCGCGTGACGGAGGCGGCTGTTCGCGTGTTCCTCTTCCAGGTGGAGAAAACCTACGACGGCACCTACACCCTGTGGGAGGAGGGAGACTACATGGTTTACTCCATGCCCGAGGGGTGCACTCTGGAGCTGAAGGTTTTGCTTCGCGACGACGATTTCCGATCCGGCATTACCCTGAGTGCCCTGAACGGATGTCGGGACAGCGTGGCCACCTACCGCATCCTGCAAAACGGGAAGGACGTGACGGCCAACTGCTCGCTGATCTTCGTGAACGAATTCAATGCGGAATACGGCGGAGATATGCCCCTTTCCATTCTGCCCCGCACGCTGGAGCTGACCGCCGCCTCCGAGACCCGCGTGGAGGACGGAACGCCTTTGGAAAACGGGACGGTGTACGTTACCAAGGGCTCTCTGGTCAAGGGACACACCCTGTCCGTCACGGTTACGGGACGTCTGGAGACTGCGGGAGAGACCGACAACGTGATCTCCTCCGTGCGCATCACGGATGCGTTGGGACGTGACGTGACCGCGCTGTACCACGTGACGACAGTTCCCGGTCGTCTGATTCTAGTGGATGACGGGGTATAGGGAAAGTGAAATAAACAAATACGCGTGCCCGATATTGTGCAAATGTACAATCTTCTTGTCAATAATTACATTTTTTCGAAAAAGTGTTGCAAAAATCCTTGAATTGTAGTATAATGCGCTAAAGGGGTGTATGCTCCTAAATTGTATGTATGAAAGGAAAAATTTCTCATGAAGAAGCTGCTTGTAATCGCAATTCTCATGCTCGCCCTGGTGTTCACCGTAGTGGCCTGCAACAACGAGCCCGTTGTTGACGAAACCACCGCCGATACCACCGTGGCCGAGAACCCCACCGAGGCTCCCACCGCAGAGCCTACCGCTGAACCTACCGCAGAGCCCACCGATGAGCCCACTGCAGAGCCTACCGCAGAGCCCACCGGTGAGCCCACTGCAGAGCCCACCGGTGAGCCCACCGATGAGCCCACTGAGGAGCCCACCGAAGAGCCCACCGAGCCCGATCCCGCTGATCCTGTCTGGGTGCTGGATGCCGAGGCTATGGCCGCCATCACCACCACCAACAATGCTACCATCGAGGCTAAGGACGGCTACGTCAGCCTGACCGCTACCGACGGTGATCCCTGGTTCCTGGCTTGCGGTAACATCGGCGTTATGCCCGAGTACCTGGCCATCAGCTACCGTACCAACACCACTCAGATGGGTGAGATCTTCATTGGTAACGGCGCCGGCCCTGTGGGCGGTGAGTCCTTCCTGTTCAACTACAACGCCAACGGCGAGTGGAACGTTCTGGTCTTCCACCTGCCCACCGTCGCTTCCTACATGGCTGACCTGACCGTCGGTTACATGCGCTACGACTTCTACACCGGCGGCCCCGAGGAGGGCGCGTTCCTGGATGTCGCTTACATGGCATTCTTCAACACCGCCGAGTACGCTCTGGCTTACGACTTCGAGATGCACAAGGCTCCCATGTGGGATGCCGATAAGGCTGTTATCGCTCACCAGTCCTTCGACCAGTTCTTCTATGGCGACGGCAAGCAGGATGACGCTGTGAATAACAACCTGAACCTGTACCATGCCGCCAACAAGCCCGACTGGGACAAGGTTGCCGATATGGTCGCCTCCGGCTACGACTGTCTGACCTACTGGGGTTGGGTCGCTGTGACCTCTGAAACCATCGGTCAGTTCGGCTACC
>JAZOOM010000070.1:0-6294 GCA_045655025.1 Eubacteriales bacterium
CCCGATTCCCCCGATTCCCTCGTCACCTTCGATACCGACTCAACCGCTGATCCTTCCGCTGACAAGGGTTGTCGATCCACTCTGCCTGTCTTCTCTGTTCTCCCCGCCCTTGCCCTTTTCCCCATCGTCGCATTCAAACAGAGATCCCGCACCAAATTCAGTAACCAATGAAAAAGGAGAACGCTATGAAAACCACACGCATCTTTACCGCTTGCATGGCTCTGCTGTTAGCCTGCACGCTCCTGGCCTCCCTCTGCCTGACCCCCGCCCTGGCCGCGCCCCCCGCTGAAAAGATCAGCGACGAGCAGAGCCGTAAGACTACCGAGATCACTCTTGACGACGGCACCAAGACAGGCGTGATGTGGTCGGATATTGCCATCAGCGGCTCCACCTACGGCACAGACCGCCAGATCAATATGGTGGAGATCGACCTGTCCAACACCCATCTGTCCATGGAGGTCATCAACAACGGCACGTATATGGTGAGCAAGAAGACCATGGACAAGGGCGCGGCAGAATATAACGCCGCCCATAAGGGACAGACGGTTCTGGCCGCCATCAACGGTGACCTCTTTATGAACTCCGTCCATAGCGGTTCTGCCGTTTCCAAAAAGGTTTTGTCGGTCGTCCGCGGTGTGCTCATCATTGACGGCGAGATCTGGGCATCCCAGCAGATCGACCAGGAGAATCTGGGCGCGACCAACGGCGAAAAAGGTCTGCCCTGCGGCAACAAGGCCGCCTTTGGCGTGACCTCCCAGAACCAGCCTCTGGTAGGCTCCCCCGACATTACCGTGTCTATTGCCGTGAACGGCAAGACTCTGAAGGCCGACGGCCTCAACCGCCTCCCCGCCCTCAACTCTCTCATCGTCTACAACCACCGTGTCAACGATACCAACTACGCCCTCAACGACGCCTACGAGGTGGAGCTGAAGGTGGACGATTCCTCTGCCTTCAAGGCCGGCGGTGAGATCTCCGCCAAGGTGGTGGCCATCTACAAGTCCGGCGCCACGACTCGCCCCGCTATTGGAGAGAAGAGCATCATCCTGACCGCCCGCGGCAACCGCGTAGGCGATCTGCAGAACAATTTTAAGGTAGGCGATACCGTTACCCTCAAGACCACCATGACCGACCGCATGGGCCGCACCGAGCTGTGGCAGGACGTTGTGGATGCCATTGGCGGCCATATGCAACCCATCGTGGACGGCAAGCTGGCCGTTGCCAACGGGGATACCTCTAACTATCCCACCTCCTTCGTGGGCTACCGCGATGACGGAAGCGTTGTGCTTTGTACCGTGACCTCCACCCAGGATGGAAAGTATCTGGGTCTGCGCTTCTCGGACGGCTACAAGTTCTGCACCGAGATGGGCTTCAACAGCGTGTTCTACCTGGACGGCGGCGGATCTGCCACCTTCGTCACACTGGACGAGGGAAGCTACACCGTCCGTAATAAGTGCTCCGACGGATCCACCAGAGCCGTTATCAACGGTATCGGCGTAGTCTGGAACGACACCCCCGTTTGCGAGAAGCAGGGAAGCCTGTCCTACATCAAGACCGCCGTGGATATGTCTACCATTCCCTCCACCTATTTGGACGGCGCCCTTATCAACGATCTGATCGGCGGTCAGAACACCGTGAACACCGGCTATGACGAGACCGAGAAGGCCTTCTACATGACCACCTCCAGTGCCACCATCGATCCCTACGCTTCCCTGGACTTCGGCCCTCTGGCTCCCGCTTCCGCCGATACCTACAAGTACGTCGTCTTCAAGGTCAAGAATAATCACCCCAACGCCAATACCTCCTTTACCCTGTTCTACGCTACCGGTACAGACAACGGTGCCGCCGCAGGCCGTACCAAGACCGTGTCGGTGAAGTCGGGCATGGACGAGTGGAAGTACGTTGTGGCCGACATGAGCAAGGTGTCCAACTGGAAGGGCAAAATCAATAATATCCGTTTGGATATCTTCGACGGCTCCAACACCCCCGCTGACACCACCATGTACTTCGGTGCCATCGTGCTTTGTAAGACCGCAGACGAGGCCGCCAAGGTGGCCGAGGGCTGGGCTCCCGAGGGCTCCATCACCGATTATCTGGCCTATCTGGAGTCCATGAAGCCCGAGACCGAGCCCGAGACCGAAGCACCCACTGAGCCCGAAACCGAGGCTCCTACCGAGCCTGAGACCGAGACACCCGCCGAGGAAGTGACCACCGCCGCCCCCACCGATGCTCCTACCGAAGCACCCACCGATGCTCCTGTTGAGGATACCACCGTGGAGACTCTCACCGAGCCCGCAAAGGGCGGTTGCGGCTCTACTGTGACCGTTGGTCTGGCCGCCCTGCTGGTGGCCGCCGCCGTGGCTGTGATCCGCAAGAAGGATTAACAAGTACACCCTGAACATAACGTAAAGAAAGGGAATCTCTACCCATTCTGCGGATTCGCCGACGGTAGGGATTCCCTTTAGAAGTTTCATCGCGGACGGTTTTGTGCTGTACCAAAGGCGATGCGTCGATAGGAACGATACGATAAAATACGCGGAGAGGAATATGAAGGTTTGCCCTATGTGCGGCATGCCCCGGCTGAAAGCGGGATTGAAGGCATGCCAATTTTGCGATTATAAGGAAAAACCCCTCGAGGAGCTTTCCGAAAAGGAGATCGGCATGCTTATGACCTCCTACGAGTACGAAAGGATAGAGGACGGCGTGCGGATCGTGGCAGTTAAGAACATTCGAGATATCGCTTTGCGCGGTGCCGTTGCCATTCCCCATTTTGTGACCGAGATTGGGGCGGAGGCGTTTTCGTGCTGCAAATTCCTTGCGAGGATCGAGCTGCCGAAGGGGCTTCGCTCCATTGGTGAGGGGGCTTTCTCCTATTGCCGAGACCTGTTCGACGTGTTCATTCCCGCAAGCGTCAGCTATATCGGAAAAGGCGCTTTTGCCGATTGCTATGATCTGGGCGTGATCCGTGTGGCCGCGCCCGTACAACCGGAGGGGTGGGACAGCCTGTGGCTCTCGGATTGCTCCGCAAAGGTGGAGTGGTCGAGCACCGATGAGGAGTGATCATCCAAAGGCTTTGAAGGACCGATCTACTGACAAAACGGCATGATTTCATGCTGAAAACCGAAAAAAACGGTGTATACCATGAAGAAAACAGGCTTAATTTTGCTTTTATCGGCTCTGGTGCTCTCCCTGGCTTCCTGCAAGGTGAATTGGTTTTCGGAGACGATTGACGTGCCGTGGTACTACGTGGCCATCCCTGTTACGCTGATATTCGTGATCGGGTACTGCGTACTGATGGCGAATACCTACGTTTGCCCGCAGTGTCAGACCGAATTTCGGGCCAAGCCGTACCACCTGTTCGTGACGGTTCATTTCGGCGGGAAGCGGATCGCGAAATGTCCGCATTGCCATCGGAAGGGCTTTTGCCGGGTCAAGCGGTGAGGTCATGTGCCGCGGATACGCGGCTGGGGCTGGTTGGAATTTTCGGATGAAACGAGCCGCAACAAGAATTGAGGAATTGTGAAACAGATGATATGTAAGCAGAAAGAGGTGAAATTATGGATGTGATCAAATACGGGCCCTTGACCCTGGAATTGGACGAGGAGGCTTTTGAGCCGGGCTATTGTGTGACGGCTTGCGAGAAGGACGCCGTGGAGGTGGAGATCCCTCTGCGGGTGGGAGATTACAACATCATCTCCATTGGGGAGTCGGCCTTTGAGGATTGCACCGAGCTGATCAGCGTGGTGTTTCCCGAGCCCGAGCCCGAGATGCGGTGGGGAGAAGCGTGTCTGAGAAAGATCGGGGAGTACGCGTTCTCCGGGTGCACCTCCCTTGTGACGGTGGACATCCCAGACACCGTGGGCAGCATTTTCCGAGGGGCGTTCCACGGCTGCACCGCTCTGGTTGCGGTCACCTTCCCGTCCGATGCTTACGTTGGCTCCTATGCCTTTAGCGGATGCCGCTCTCTGGTCAGTCTGCCTCCGCTGGGATCGGTAAGCGAGGGTATGCTGCTGGAATGCGTGTCGCTGATCAGCGTGACGCTGACGGGCTATTGCCGTGAGATCGACGAGGATGCCTTTGAGCATTGCGAGGCGCTCCGCCGGGTGGTGATTCCCACCAGCGTCAAGCGGATCGAGAGACTGGCCTTCCGAGGCTGTCGCGCGCTTACTCAGGTGACCTTTGAACAGCCCAAGGGCTGGTATAGCAAAAGCAGCTACCATGACCGTGAGGTGGAGCTGAATCTGACCGATCCCGCGCAGAACGCCAGGTGGCTGTCGGGTATGGATTTTGACGACGGGATTTTGTCTTGGTATCGGAAAAAGTAACGGGAAAGTACGGACAAGGTTTAGAATCGGGTCGATACTTTTTGTGGTGTTCGACAATGGATAGGGGCACCCCGTTAAACAGCCGTTTAAGCTATTTTGTCATTGGCTTACCGCATGACCTCCTCCGTGGACACGGGGGAGGTTTTTTGAGTGGAAAATGTTGGGGGACGGTAAAAAAATTCTTTTCCCCTATTGACAAATTCACGCCTTTGTGTTATACTGTCTCCATCAAACGATAGAGGCGCACTGCACGAACAGTACCCCACCCGAGAAGGCTGCCGAGGCCGTGGGGGAAAGGCGTGGGTGCCGAAGCGAATGTCTTGGCAGGGCATTTGACTGGCCTTACGGAGAACATCCGTCGGGCTGTCGCAGAAATGCGGAGAGCTATCCACACCCGAATCCCCCATGCGGGATCGGAGGATACCCGTAGTTTTGTCGCTCCCTCCGTGGGGGCTTTTTCTATGGGTTCTGAATCGTATTGATAGAGATATTATACATAGCCTCGCGCTGTTTTGTTTTAAAGGTTTTTGGAGATTGTCAAGAACCTTTTCACAAAAAGGTTCTTGACCGGGGTTTGGGGCAGAGCCCCAAGAGAAAGGAAACATGTTATGACCAACCGTACCGTATTCACCGGCGCCGCTACCGCCATTATTACGCCTCTGACCTCCGACGGCATTGATTTTGAGCGCTACGGCGCGATGATCGACTGGCAGATCAATCAGGGCATTGATGCCATTGTGGCTGTGGGCACCACGGGTGAGGGCTCTACCCTCAACGACGAAGAGCACCGCGCCGCCATCAAGTTCTGTGTGGAGCGCGTGGCTGGCCGCGTGCCCGTGATCGCCGGCACCGGCTCCAACGACACCGCCTATTCCGTGGAGCTCTCCCGCTACGCCGCCTCCGTGGGCGCGGATGCCATGCTGCTGGTAACTCCCTACTACAACAAAGCTACCCAGAAGGGTATGTACGCCTGCTCCGTAGCCGTGGCCGACGCCATCGACAAGCCCTGTATTCTGTACAACGTCCCCGGCCGTACGGGCTGTAACATGCTTCCCGCCACCGTGGCCGCTCTGGCGGAGCATCCCAACATCGTGGCCATCAAGGAGGCATCGGGCAATATTTCCCAGATCGCCGAGATCGCCGCGCTGGTTGGCGACAAGATGGACATTTATTCCGGCAACGACGATCAGATCGTCCCCGTCCTGTCTCTGGGCGGCAAAGGCGTGATCTCGGTGCTGTCCAACATTCTGCCCGCCGAGACCTCCCTCATGTGCAAGAAATTCTTCGCCGGTGACGTGGCCGGTGCCCGCAAGATGCAGCTGGACTACCTGGAGCTGGTGAACGCTCTGTTCTGCGAGGTCAACCCCATCCCCGTGAAGGCCGCCTGCGCCGCCATGGGACTGTGCGAGAACTACCTCCGTCTGCCCCTGACCCCCATGGAGGAGGATCACCGTCAGAACCTCCTGCGCCTCATGCGCAAGGCGGGGATCAACGTCTGTGGATAGCGGCAGGGCTCTGCCCTGCACCCGCTTAAGAACCCTTTGAAAACCTCCTCGCTATGCTCGGGGCAAATTTGCCTTCGGCAAATATTGCGGGGTTCTTAAGAATCTCCTAAACTTTCAAAAAAGAAAAATATGCCAAGGTCACGCGAGACCCGTTGCCGAGAGGCAACCCCCATGGAGCCCCTACCCCATTCGGTTGGGGGAGCGGGCGGAGGTGTGACCGACGGCCAAACCAAAGGATATACCGTCATGAAACTGCTGATTTCAGGCCTCTGCGGCCACATGGGCACCGAGGTGGCCAAGCTGGCGCTGGCGGGCTGTCGCGGCGCCGATCCCGCCGCTACCGTGGGCGTGGATATGAACGCCTGCGGCGCCGAGGGGATGCCCTGCGCCGTGAGCTTTGAGCCCGCCACCGACCCCGTTTTCCCCACCGCCGACTGCATCGTGGACTTTTCTCACCACTCGGCCAC
>JAZOOM010000071.1:0-2413 GCA_045655025.1 Eubacteriales bacterium
TGAAGGTGAGTCTGACGGTAGTGGGATCCGTGGGGGTCGCGGGAGCATTCGTGTCCGTGGGATCCTGATTGCTCGAGCCCGGGGTAGTGTCGGGGGTGGACTCCACAGTGAGGGGATCGGTGTCTGCGGGGGTCTTGTTGCCATTGTCGCACGCGGCCAGGGGCAGGGCGAGTGCGGCAACGAGCAGAGCCGCGGCGGCTATGTTCCAAAAACGAGATTTCATATAGGGAATATCCTTTCTGTTCGGTGGGGTATCCGTGCGGAGACGGAACGGATAGCCGCAATACAGCCATCATATACAGTTTACCGCGCAAATGTGTAGATACTATGAACATTTCAGCGATTTTTCTGAAAATAACCCAAAAAAATTAAAAATTACCGCCTCTCTTTTGTCGCTTGCAACGTAGGGAGGCGGTATGCTGTGTATGGCGATTCTTGGATCAGTTGGCAGGAGCTTCGGTCACGGCTGAGGTTTCCGCCTCGGTGGCTGTGGAGCGGTCAATCGTGATGATGACGCCGCCTACGTTGTTGCCCGACTTGGTGTAGCTGTAGTTGGTAGGGGTCTTGACGGTGGCGCTGCCGTTCACCTCTACGCTGTAGACCTCGTAGGCCTTGCCATCCGCACCTTTGATGCTGAGAGGCTTTTTGTAGGTGTAGCCTTCCAGCAGTTCCACGTATTCCTCAAGGCAGAGATCGTTGGCTTTCATGTAGGTGGCGTGTGCCACGCCTACGTAGCGGAAGTAGTCGCTGTAGTCGGAAATGCCCGTTTTGTCGGCCTTGTTGGCGGGGTAGCGCACTACAAAGCCATATTTGTGGGCATTCTCATAGAGCCAGTTGTAGATGGGATCGGTGGAGAGCTCGTAGTTACGGCCGTCCACCGTATACTTGAGCTGACAACCCAAGCCGGTGTGGTGATCCGAGTAGCCGGGTCTGATCTCGAACGCCTTTTGATCCTCTTCGGAGCGGTAGGCATAGCGGATGAGAACATTGCTCTTGCCGGTTGCCGTGGAGAAATCGGTCAGGAAGGCGTCCAGTGCGAGCAGTGCGTCTCTGTCCATGTATCTGGACAGACCCTGCATATAGGTTCTGGGAGAATGGGTGATGAGCTGGGCATAGATCTCCGCCAGGTGGTCATCCGTTGCAGGGAAGGAGTAGACGTGGTCGTTGTTTACGATGAGCAGATCACCCTCGTGGGTGTCGGTGTTAGTCACCGTGATGGAGCCCCATTTGACGCGCTCGTCGTCAGGCGTGCCCGTGGGGGTCTTATTCCCCGAGCTACCCACGTTGGCAACGATGCCGCCCACAGCCATGATGACCAGCGCGGCCAGCATCACCACCAGCAGGGCAAACACGCCGAACAAGGTGTAGGTTTGGAGCTGCTTATTCTTGGCTCTCTGAGCCACGTGACTGTCGCGGACCGAGTTGAATCCGCGATCCTCGTTGGAGTTTGCCATATAAATACCTCCTATAAACTTGAAAAGCGGGCTGCTGCAGCAAAGCAGCAGCCCGCAAGCGTTGATTACTGTGCGTCCTTGATGGAGAAGTCCATGCGGCCCTTCTTGTCCAGACCCATGTACTTGACCTTGACCTCGGTGCCGACCTCGATGCCTGCGTCCTCCACGCGCTCCAGACGGCGGTTCGCGATCTTGGAGATGTGGACCATGCCCTCCTTACCGGGGGCGTACTCGACGAAGCAACCGAACTCCTTGATGCCCGTGACCTTACCCGTGTAGATCTCACCGACCTCGGGCTCGAATACGATGGCGGCGATAGCGGCTCTTGCGGCGTCGCCCTGCTCACCGTTCACGGCGGCGATGTGGATGGTACCGTCGTCCTCAATGTCGATCTTGGCACCCGACTCGGCGACGATTCTCTGGATGGTGGAGCCACCCTTACCGATAACCTCGCGGATCTTGTCGGGATCGATCTTCATGGTGGTCATCTTGGGGGCGTACCTCGAAACCTCGGCGCGAGGCTGGTCGATGGCCTTGAGGATGACGTTGTCGATGATATAGTCGCGACCTGCGTGGGTCTGCTCGAGGGCCTGCTTGATGATCTCGGGGGTCAGACCGTCAATCTTGAGGTCCATCTGGATGGAGGTGATACCCTTGTGAGTACCGGCTACCTTGAAGTCCATGTCGCCGTAGAAGTCCTCAAGACCCTGAATGTCGATCATGGTATCCCAAGAGCCGTCCTCAGCGGTGATCAGACCGCAGGAGATACCTGCAACGGGAGCCTTGATCGGAACACCCGCATCCATCAGCGCGAGGGTAGAACCGCAAACGGAGCCCTGAGAGGTAGAACCGTTGGAGGAAACTACGTCAGAGACCAGACGGATGGCGTAGGGGAACTCCTCGGGAGAGGGAAGAACGGGAACCAGAGAACGCTCAGCCAGAGCACCGTGACCGATCTC
>JAZOOM010000072.1:0-3421 GCA_045655025.1 Eubacteriales bacterium
CCTTTTTGGCGAAGCCGTAGTTGTAGGTCGCGACCACCTTGCGGGGGGGCAGACGACGCGGCTCCCGCGGGGCAAATGAAGCCGTGCTCACGGCGGTCTCACGGTGCCGCGGGCGGGTGTCGTTTGCGCTTGGCGAGACAAACAAGTCCTTCACCGTCAGCCCCATAGCCGCCACCACCGCCTCGGCGGAGCATCCCGCGTGGCATTTGAGAAGAATGCGGCCGTCCTCCCCCGCCGTGACCGACAGGGAAGGGTTTTTGTCCTCATGGGCGGGGCAGAGGGCGACGTGGCCGCGGGCGGCGCGTTTTACGCCTTGCAGGTGGGTCAGAAATTCGGTTTGTGTCATAGGGTCCTCCTTTTAATGAATAATGAATAATGAATAATGAATAATTTCGGTTGAAATCCTACGGATTTCTCCAATATTTGATAAAAAATGCGGGAAACCGAAGGTTTCCGTCCACCATTATTCATTCTTCATTATTCATTATTCATTAAATTAACTTAACTATACCACACCCAAGCCGCATTTGTCAATCCCGCTTTTGAAAAAAATTCCCCAACCCCCTTGACAACCCCCGCAAAATGTGCTATAATACGCCCAATCGAATAGAAAAACAAAGGCTGTGACGAAGACGGTCAAGGTTGAGTGCGCACAGAGAATCGGCGGTTGGTGCGAGCCGATGGTATTCCCCTGCATGACCCATCCCTTCCGAGCCGGAGGACTTGAACCCCCAAGGGGCAGTAGAGACTCCCGTGAATGCCGCGTGAGTGCATAGGAATTACAGGATTCCGAAGAGTGGCGTCGTAAGGCGCAATTTGAGTGGTACCGCGAGTGTGATGCACCCGTCTCAAAGTGTTTGAGACAGGTGTGTTTTTTTATTCGTACAGAAAAATCCTTTCAAGGAGGACAATGCAATGGCAAACGAGAGAACCCACGCTGTGGATACGGTCGTCTCCCCAGTCAGCGACCGGGCAAACGACCAAACCAAGCTCCAAGAGGTCGCCATCCGTATCCGCGAGATGCGGGATATTTGCGGCTTCAGCGTGGCTGAAATGGCACAGAAGACCGAGGTCAGCACAGAGGAGTACGTCGCCTATGAGGCGGGAGAGCTGGATTTCCCCTTCTCCTTCATTCATAAGTGCGCCCTGGCCTTCGATATCGGCATTACCGACCTGCTGGAGGGTCGCTCCGCGCACCTGTCCTCCTATACCGTTACCCGCAAGGGCGAGGGACAGGAGACCGCCAAGGAGGCGGGCATCAGCATCATGTCGGTGGCACCTCTCTTCCGCCAGAAGATCGCCGAGCCCTACCGCGTGCGCTACGAGTACGATCCCGCCCTGCAAAACAAGCCCATCCACCTCACCAAGCACGACGGACAGGAGTTCGACTTCGTGCTGGAGGGTAAGCTGAAGGTGCAGGTCGGCTCCAACATCGAGTATCTGGAGGCAGGGGACTGCATCTACTACAACTCCTCCACCCCCCACGGTATGATCGCCGTGGACGGACAGGACTGCCTCTTTATGGCTGTCGTTCTCCCCGGTGAGAGCGCCCTGTCCCCCGAGCTGGTGCAGGAGTCCCTGCGTCAGATCCATGAGGACGGCGAGGTCAAGGCTGTGGAGACGGTCACCACCCCCTTCATCGACACGGTGGTCAACGAGAACGGCGCTTTGCAGAAGATCACCTTCCACAACGAGGATAAGTTCAACTTCGCCTTCGACGTGGTGGACGCCCTGGCCAAGCGCGACCCGGGCAAGCTGGCCATGCTCCACATCTCCCGCGATATGACCGAGCGCCGCTTCACCTTCAACGACATGAAGCGCGCCTCCAACCAGGCCGCCAACTACTTCAAGTCCCTGGGCATCAAGCGCGGCGACCGCGTCATGCTGGTGCTCAAGCGTCACTACCAGTTCTGGTTCGCCATTCTGGGTCTGCATAAGCTGGGTGCCATCGCCATCCCCGCCACCAATCAGCTGGTGAAGCACGATCTGGAGTACCGCTTCAACGCCGCCGAGGTCTCCGCCATCGTCTGCACCGCCGACGGGGGCGTGGCGGATCAGGTGGATCTGGCGCAGGCCGAGGCTCCCTCCCTCAAGACCAAGATCCTTGTGGGCGGCAGCCGCGAGGGCTGGAGAAACTTCGACGAGGAGTTCCCCCTCTACTCGGCTCACTTCTACCGCACCGAGGAGACTCCCTGCGGCGACGATCCCATGATCATGTTCTTCACCTCGGGTACGACGGGTTACCCCAAGATCGCCGCCCATAGCTACAAGTATGCGCTGGGTCACTACATCACCGCCAAGTACTGGCACGGTGTGAGCGAGGACGGACTCCACTTTACCATTTCCGACACGGGCTGGGGTAAGGCTCTGTGGGGCAAGCTCTACGGCCAATGGCTGGCCGAGGGCGCGGTCTTCACCTACGACTTCGACCGCTTCGACGCCTCGGTGATCCTGCCCATGTTCGCTAAGTATCAGATCACTACCTTCTGCGCGCCTCCCACCATGCTCCGCATGATGATCAAGGAGGACATCTCCAAGTACGATTTCTCCTCCGTCCGCCATATGACCACCGCGGGCGAGGCACTCAATCCCGAGGTCTACCGCCAGTTCGAGAAGGCCACGGGGCTCCAGATCAAGGAGGGCTTCGGCCAGACCGAAACCACCCTGTCCATCGCCAACCTCATGGGCAATCCCCACAAGGTGGGCTCCATGGGTAAGCCCTCGCCCCTGTACGACATGATGCTGGTGGATCCCGACGGCAACCCCGTCCCCGACGGCGAGACGGGCGAGATCGTGGTGAAGCTGGGGGACAAGGCTCCTTGCGGCCTCTTCCTGGGCTACTACCGCAATCAGGAGAAGACCGACGAGGTTCTGCACGACGGCCTCTACCACACGGGCGACACCGCGTGGTGCGATGAGGACGGCTTCTACTGGTACGTGGGTCGCGTGGACGACGTCATCAAGTCCTCGGGCTACCGCATCGGGCCCTTTGAGATCGAATCCGTCATCATGGAGCTGCCCTACGTGCTGGAGTGCGGCGTATCTGCCGAGCCCGACGAGGTGCGCGGTCAGGTGGTCAAGGCCTCCATCGTCCTGGTCAAGGGTGTGGAGCCTACCGAGGAGCTGAAGCGCGAAATTCAGGACTATGTCAAGAAGAATACCGCCCCCTACAAGTACCCCCGTATCGTGGTGTTCCGCGACGAGCTGCCCAAGACCATCAGCGGCAAGATCCAGCGCAACAAGCTGTAAGGGAAGGGTTCGGTTGATGGTTCAAATTGGGGTTTATCGGTGCGAAGGGGCACGGCCTCCGGCGGCTTAGAACCTTTTTGGAAAACCTCCTCGCTTACGCTCGGGGCAAATTTGCCTACGGCAAAGTTTGCGAAGGTTCTAAGAACTCCAAAAACTTTTAAAAAGCATTATT
>JAZOOM010000073.1:0-3735 GCA_045655025.1 Eubacteriales bacterium
ACCCCGAAGGGGTATCTCGCTAAAAAGCTCAATCATTTTTACGGTGAACGAGATGCCTGCGGCGCGATATGTGCTTCGCACACGATATGCCTTGCGGCGTGAGATGCCCTTCGGGCGTGACGGGCCTTCGGCCCGATAAACCCCAATTTGAAAGGTAGCCGAACTGCGACTGATCCTTTGGCCCATGAATGGTATTACCAGGCTACACGGTAGAAAAATCCTACCGACGGTAGAATTTTTCTATCGCGCGCGGTTATTGACGGCCAAATGAAATTGTGGTATCATAATAGCGGACAGAGGCCACTGTATCCGTTTATCTTATTATTAGGAGACAATCAATATGGAACTGCTATTTGCGAAACGCATCCGTGGGAAACGCCTGGAAAAGGGCTTGACCCAGGAGCAACTGGCACAAGCCATCCAAATTTCCCCCCAGTCCGTGAGTAAGTGGGAGCGCGGAGACGGATACCCCGACATTACCCTGTTGCCGAGAATTGCGAACTTCTTTGAAATTACGGTGGATGAGCTGATCGGGAACGATGAAGCCACGCGGCAGGAGGACGCAGACAGCTTTGAACGGACGTGGTGGAGCATCCCGTTCTCCAAGGAGGGCTGGCAAAAGAAACTGAAGCTGGCTAAGGAATATTATACGAAATATCCGCAGAATTTTGAGGTGATGCACCGTTTGAGCGAAGCCATTGTCAATAACATGGACGTGCTCGAGGAGAACCTGCAATTGCTTTTTGAGATTCACGCCAAGATCATGAGCGGATGCACCGAGGAGGAGTACCGCAGAGAATCCCTCCACCATGTCTGCTATGCCGCCACCGACAGCGAGCTGGACGATCAGATCAGTAAGAGCGAGCTGAACTGGCAGGAGGCCATTGCCATCGGAGAGCTGCGGGAGGAGCGTTTTTTGCTCCAGCACCGTCTGGATGAATACCGCCGCGAGCGCAACGCCACCAACCTGCTCATTTTCATGCAGTACCTTGGCCGCAACAGTATGATGTACTACGGTTCCAACCGTGAGCCCGCCTTCACCGAGCCCGAGCGTACCGTAGCATGGGAACTGCACAAAATGCGGCTTATCGAGCAGTTTGACAGCGACGGTGCTCATGAGGGCGGTATTCCCGAGGCATGGTGCGGGTGCTACGCCGAGTTCTCCTTGAAGGCCGCGGGAGCTCTGATCGGCAGCGGCAAGCTCGACGAGGGTTTTGAGCGGCTGGAGAAGACCTTTGCCCTGTACGAGCGATGGAACCGTATTCCCGCAGGAAAGCGGATGACGGTAGGGAACCCCGACGCTTTCGGGGAGGTCTACGTCAACAAGTGCGGAAGCGATTCTATCGTGAATATCACCTTCGCCGACGGGCATACGGTCTGGACACCCTACCTGTGGCTATTCTGGCAGCTCAAGGGGGATATTCTCACAGCTCTGACCCAATGGCCGTGGTTTGACGGGGTCAAGGACGACCCTCGCTACGCCGAGGCGCTTGCCCGTGCCCGTGCCATGGCGGAGACCGAATACGGCGGGTAAAACTCCCTTCGCCCAGTTGCAAAAGCCCCGTAAAATGACGGCTTAACCGCAAATTAACCCACAAAAAACACGCGATCTCGGCGGCTTTTGTCCCGATTTCGCGTGTTTTTTGATGCTTTTTTCCCTCTCTCTCGCAGGGCGGTTTTGCGCAAAATACCCGATGGCCTCATGCGTTTTTTGGGGAACTCTTTTCCCTGTGCCCGAGAGGGTTTGCTTATAGAGCCTCACTCCCGGGCAGTGCTCTATTGGATTGCTGTCAAGGTAACAAGAGTTGATCCACGCGGAAGGTGGTACCCTTTGCGCCATTGCCTTCGGATGTATAGTCGTAGGTCACGGTGGCATAGATCTCGCATCGGGGGGAACGTTCCGTCGTACGGTCAAACAAGTCACGGATGGCCTCATACTGTTCGCGGTTCAGGAGTAAGCTGGCGCAGTTGTAGTAGTCATTTCCGTTCCCTCCGTAGATGTTGGTGACGTACTTATCTTCCGGCCACAGACCGGCGGTCCCCCACAGATATCCCACCACGTGGAAGGGCTTTCCCATGAATTCCTTGGGGTTGTCCAGCACGTACTGCACCTGTCTGTCCCAGGTCTTGGAGTTTGTCCGGGTGATGTGATACACCCCGTTCCCGTCGGGAATCAGCCCCACGGACTCGGCGGTCTCGCAGTCGAACACGGTACGCCAATGGAGCTGCTCGTATTGTCCCATGCCGACGGTGGGCTTGACGGTGTTGACTCCAAAGCGGAATTCTGACCTGCCGTTGACTTCATATTCGACGTTGATCCCTTCGGTTTCCGCCTCAAACTCGGCGGAGGTCTCCAGCTTTTTCAGCACGCCGTCCTTTGTGGCAGTGAGGGTGACGGTTACGTCTCCCTTGGCCATGGCGAACAGCAGATTACGGGTCTGTCCGTCGGCGGCCTCGTTGTCGCGGATCGGATTGTCTGCGGCGTCAAACGTGTAGCCGATGACGAGGCCAAGGGATTCAAAAATCGGGCGCAGGATGGGCACCAGATCCTTGATGGCGGTGTGCTTGAGGCCCGTACAGACCACAGAAACCGAGCCTGCCGCGGAGGGGGGATTGACCGTGACCGTTTCGAATAACTCCTCGGCGGTGAAGGCCACCGTTTGCTCGGGCAGAGCTTGCTCCTCCCGAAGGTGGGAGAGCAGTACGGCGAGCTCGGTATCGTTCATGGGGCTCCCGGTCTTGCCGTCGAGGGTGTTGATGTAGAGCATACTCCCGTCGTAGAGGTAGACCTCCTCGTCCAGCCCGTAGGGGGTGCGGGTTATATGGAACCGTCTTCCGTCCAGCACCAGAGTTCCCTTGTGTTGCTCGCGGAAGCCTACGGCGACGCCCTCCTGCTCGGTGACCCTTCGTATATCGGTATGGGTGGTGACCCCCAGCTCCATGCCCTCGGGGGGAATCACCAGCTGACTCAGCAGGCGGTTAGCGGCATCAAAGCCTGAAAGATCCTCAAAGGCCTCGGTGACGCTCTCCCCCTCGGTGTCCTTGGGATCGTCTTTCCGTCCGTCCCGCAGGGCAAAGAGGGTGACGGCCAGACCTGCGGCCACCAGCAGAGCCAAGGCGGCGGCCAGCCAACCGCCCTTGCCCAGCCACAGGGGCAGAATGACAGTCTTTTTGCGGTTACGGCGGGCTTTCACGTTTTTCTTTTTGCTTTCGACAGGGTCGTCGTCCATGACGATGGCTCCGCCGGGGGCGGGTGCCTTGCCTCCCAGCCATGAGGGAGGAATGGACTCCGCAATGAGCCCGTCGCGGATGCCGTTCATGAGCTCAAAAATCTGCATACCGGTCAGGCGGCTCATACGTGATACCCCCCTTCCTCCAGAAAGGCGCGAAGCCGTTCACGGATACGCCCCAACCGCAGGGAAACGGCGTTGGGGGTCAGGCCGTACTCGCCCGCCAGATCCTTGACGGGGACGGCGTGCCAGTAGCGTCCCATGAAGAGCTTGCGATCCAGCTCATCCTGCGATTCCAGAAAATCCGAAAGCAGGGAAGCCAACTTGTCGGCGTGGCGGAGGTCTACGGTGACGCATTCCTCCAGCTCCTCCAGAGAGACCGTCAGATCACGGCTCCGCTTGGCCGCCCGCATCTCCCGCAGGCGGGTGAGGGACAGGTTGCGAACGATGCGGCAGAGAAAGGCGCAAAGGGAGTTGGGGCGCGCCGGGGGAATAGCCTGCCAGG
>JAZOOM010000074.1:0-5470 GCA_045655025.1 Eubacteriales bacterium
TCTTCCATAAGCTTTATAGCCTTTTCCTTGGCGATACGCTTAGTAAGAGTGTAAACAACCTGAGAAGCCTTTTCTTTCAAGTGGTCGATAATCTCAATGCATCTTTTGTCTGCGTCAAAGCTTTCCTTGACTTCAAGGTCAGCCTTGAACTTATTGGAAACGTGAGAAAGAACTGAAACGATATTTTCAATTTGCTTTTCGGGAGGCATAATTGACTTGGGAACAACCTTCCAGTCAACGTTCTTGCCTTTTGCTATCAAAGCCTCGCGCTTTGCCGTCTGGCGAGCGAAACGAATTTCTTCCTTTTCATTATTCTTAATGTAGAAGAAGTATTTCTCTATTTCTCTTTCAAAAGCGCCGCCGAAGGTGTACGCCACGTTATCCTTGACAACAGCCAAAGAATCAATGGACGCAAGAACGCTCTTGTTCACACTCTTGCAAAGACTCATAGCGCTCTGCTCGTTGAAGCCGCCTGCCTTGAAGAAACCGATGGCACTCTGAAGCTCCTTAATGGCGCGCTTCTTATTCTCCATAGATCTATTGAAGGCGTACTGAACGGCGATCTTTTCCAATGCGATGAAGGACTCCAAAAAGTCCTTGTTGAGGAACTGCAGTGCCATCTCGTTGGCCTCGTCGGCGGGCATTTGGCTCAGATCGGTCTCGGGGTGCTTGTACACGTAGTAACCGATGCGGAAGAAGTTGTACGCGGGCTGAGCCAGCATATCCTGAGCGGTATCCTTCAGTGCCTCCAGTACGGCAACCGTTTCGGGGGATGCCTGCTTCTTGGACGAGCCTGCGCCCGCCAGCTTCTTCACAGTATCCGAGAGCTTGAGGCGCTTCTTCTCAGCGCGCTTGACCCCCGCAAGGGCGGCGGCGTGAGCCTTCAGCGTATCTGCGTACTGGGAGACGAAGTACTTGTCGTTCATCTCGCCCAGTCTGCGAGCAATCAGATTGAGGGCGGCAATCACGTCCACCTTCTGATTCTTTTCGGTCATGAACAGAAGATCCTCGATGGCCGCGATCATTTCCTGAGCGGCCGTATGGCTGTCGTTGTAGCTGTTCTCCAGCTTGATGGCCTGAATGTTGAAGGCATCGAAGGTGGAGATGAACTTGTCCACCTCAGCGTCCGTAACACGGGCACCGGGTGTCTCGGCCAGAGCCTTCTTCATCATATCGGACAGGATCGCCAGGGTCTTGTTAAAGGTCTCGCGACCCTCCTTGCGATTCGCCTTGTTCTTCAGAAGCATAGCCTCGGTGATCTGCTTACCGATGCGCATGATGGGGTTCAGGGAGGACAGGGGATCCTGGAAGATCATGGCGATCTTATCGCCGCGGAGCTTGTGCATCTCCTCCTCGGGGATGCGAACCAGATCCTGTCCGTCGTAGAGGATCTCGCCGCCCTCATGGATAGAGTTGACGGCGGAAATACCCATGATAGCCTTGGAGGTAACCGACTTACCCGAGCCGGATTCTCCCACGATGGCCAGAGTCTCTCCCTTGTAAAGGTCGAAAGAAATGTCGCGTACTGCCTGTACCTTACCTGCGTCCGTACGGAAGGAGATCCTCAGATTATTGACTGATAATTTAACTTCTTTGTTATTCATACTTACTCCTCCGATCCTCTCAGCGACGGGTTGAACGCATCGCGCAAGCCGTTACCGAACAAGTTGAAGCTGAGCATCAAAAGTACCAGGAAAATGCAGGGGAAGAAGGCCACGTATCCGGCGTTTGCCATAATGGATCTCTGTCCCGCGGCGATCAGCGTACCCACGCTGGTCGTGTTTCCTGCCTCCAGGTTGATGATACCCAGGTAGGAAAGGCTGGTCTCCGAATAGATCATGGAGGGAATGACCAGGGCGATACTCGTCACAATGGTACCGAGACCGTTGGGGAAGATATGCTTGAACATGATTCGCGTATCTCTTGCACCCAAGGTTCTGGCGGCGAGGACGTACTCCTGGTTCTTGAAACGGTAGAACTGCATACGGGTTCTGCCCGCCATACCGATCCATCCCGTCGCAAAGAAGGCGATGAACAGAACCAGTGCCTGGCTTGTGGATCCCATATGGTATTTCAGCAGCGTAATGACGATCATAGTGGGCACAGAACCGAGGATCTCGGAGAAGCGCTCCATGAACAGGTCAACCTTACCGCCGAAGTAACCCGAGGTAGAACCCCAGATCACGCCGACGATGAAATTCACGACGGCAACGACGGATGCGAAGATGAAGGAGAATCTTGCGCCGTAAGCCAGGCAGGCGAAGATATCCTTACCGGTCTCGGTCGTACCAAAGAGGAAGAGGGGCTCCCCGATACCGTCCTTCTTGACCTCGGTATGCTGGTAGGTGTAGTACTCGTAGTACTCGGCTCTTACCTCAATACCGCCGTCAACCTTACGGCCGTAGGCGTAGTAGTACTGCTTGCCGTCCTTCTCGATACCGTCCTCACCCTCAATTCGAAGAGAGTTGTACTCGGGGATCAGGCCGTTCTCCTCGGTGGGATCGTACTTCCAGTAGTTGGGGATGATGTTGCCGTCCTGGTCCAGCATGGGACGAAGGGTGGACACCTTGGGATCCTCAACCTTGTAGTAGATATTCGCGTCGTACTTATTCTTCTCCAGCGTAGGTCTGTCCGCAAATTTCACGACGGGGTACAGAACCTGCTTGCCGGTCTCGTTCTGGTATCTCTGAATATCCTCAAACTCAGCCTGAGAAATGATCTTGTACTTACCGAAGCCAACGCCGAAGTAGGTGTCGTAGCGGTAGGAGTAGTTGGATCCGTCCTCGCTGACAGTAACGTCACCCTTGATGACCTCTCTGCCCGTCTCCGCGGCAAGAGCAACGTCCTTCAGGTATCCGATCTTGTTCGTGTTCTTGGCCTTACCGCCGTCCCAAAAATCAATGCCGCTGTTGGCAAACAGGTTGGACTTGGGGGTAACGTAGGCGTACACCATATCGTAGTAGGAAGGCTGGAACGGAGTGAAGAAGGGCGCGATGATCGCAAAGAGCACCAAAATGGAGATCACGATACCGCCAACGACCGCTCCCTTGTTCTTGCTGAAGCGGCGGAAAGCCCCCTGGAAATAGGTGACGGGCTTCGTCTCGAACTTGCTGTCATGGTACAGGTCGTTTTTCTGCGCGAACCGGAACTTGTCAGCAGGTATATTATTGATGTTGTAGTTATCCATATTATTTCGCTCCCATTCTGATTCTCGGATCAATGAATCCGTAGCTGATGTCGATCACGATACCCGCGGTCAAGCTGACCAGGGTATAGAAGCCCGACAGCAGCATGAAGAAGTCGTAATCCTGGAAGGTAATGGAGTTCAGGTACAGACCGCCCACACCGTTGATGCCGAACATTTTCTCGATGATCAGCGAGCCCGAAAGCACCGAGATAAACTCACTGAGGATGGAGGGGAAAATGACGACCATGGAGTTACGCATGGCGTGGCGATAGATTGCCTGTCTCTTGGTAAGACCCTTGGTTCTTGCCAGCAGCATGAACTCGCCCGTCAGCACCTCCGAAAGCTCCGCACGGGTGTAACGTGCGTAACCTGCGATGGAGCCAAGGCACAGAGCGAATACGGCAGGCAGCATGGAGCGGAACACTTCCCACGTGAAGTATTCGTTACTCGTTGACATAGTCAGCGGGAACCAGCCCAGCTTGAAGCAGAGCACGTACTGGATCAACAGAGCCAATACGATGGAGGGAACAGAGATCAACAGGATGATGAAAACGTTGATCAGCTGATCCTGCCACTTGTTCTTTTTCAGAGCGGCGAGAATACCCAGACCGAGACCGATCGGCACGCCGATCAGAGTGGAATAGATGTTGATGAGGATCGTGGGAGGCAGGTGGCTGACGAACACGTCCCAAATGTCCATACGGAGGTACTCACCGTAGGTGGTAACGAGACCGAAGTCGCCCTGGGTCACGATTCTCTTGATATAGGTACCGTACTGGATCAGGATCGGCACGCGATCGTACTCCCAAACGCCGTTCTCACCCTCGCGGATGTTGGTGATCCAACCTCTTCCCTCGAGAGTTTTCATGACGATTTCGGGATCCTGACCGGGAAGCGCGTTGGTGGGAATGGGCAAAAGCTTGATCAGCACAAAGCACATCGTAAAGATGATGATGAATGTGAACAGCATCAAGCCCAAGCGCTTCGACACATATTTAAACATATACATAGGTTTTTCTCCTCTGTTTTGTTGTTTCCCAATTCACAGGAAATTTCTAAATCTTCCCGCCGCTTTTTGCGGAACGAATTTCTAGTGATTCCCTAAAGGTGGACCTTAAAGCCGAGGTAAGGCCCTGTCGCACGAAGGCCGTGCCATGTTAAGTGATTCTCCAATGAACGATAGCCTTCGGTTGATCACTTTTTCATTTCTCATCCTTCAATTTTCATCGCAGGGTGGAATTTCATCGCAGGATGAGATCTCATCGCAGGATGAGAAATGAAAAAGTGATCAAGTATCGTATCAGCGTTGTATGAGCCTCATTTTACACGTTCAAACGAACAATCAGCGTTTTTTCTTGGAAATAATTGAACCTTAGAAAATATGGCTTAAATGAGCAAATAGCGGTGAGCACAATGCCTCCCCCCCGTTTGCTTTAATCAGTTCTCAGTAAATCCTTGTAGGGAAATTACTCGGACTTCTTGTACTCAGAGGAGAGGTCGTTGTTGTTCTGAGCAACGAAAGCCTTCCACTCGTCGTCGGTGTAGTTGACCTCCATGTAGCGGATACCGCCGAAGCCCATGAAGGTGTGCTCATTCTCAGAGAAGTAAGAGAACTTAGCGCCCAGGAAGGATCCGCCGCCGTCAGCGATCAGCATAACGGAACGGGACTCCTTGATGGTGATCTCCTCCAGAGCGGAGAGGATCATCAGACGAGCCTCAACGGGAGCGTAGCCCTCGCTCCAGTTGTAGGTCTTAGCCTGGTTCTCGGTCTCAGCCAGACCGTTCAGGCAGTAGTACCAGTTCTGGATGCTCATCTCGATGGTCTCGCCTGCGCCGGCGTAGTCACCTGCGGGCATGGTGAGCTTCAGGGGGATAGAAGAGGTATCCCAGTACATGTGGTAGTTCAGATCGTCATCGGGGTTCACGAATGCGCCGATGATGTCGAAGGGGTTGAAGGCGTTACCGGAGAAGCCGTAGCCGAAACCGATCTGGGTTGCACCGGAACGGAATGCCTCAGCCCACTGAGCGCCTGCGGAAGCGTCGAACTTAACCTTGATCTTGCCCTCGAGAGCGGTGCCCTTGGTCAGCTCGTTCAGAACGTCCTGCAGGTAGTCAGCGCGGAATCTCTGCTTATCGGTATCGGAAGAAGAACCGTAGACCAGAGTGATGTCCTTGGTTGCATCGTAGCCGTACTTCTCAGCGTTAGCAGTCAGCTCTGCGATAGCCTCCTGCATCTTCTGCTTAGCGAGAGTGGGGTTGTAACCGGTCAGAGCGTCGTAAGCG
>JAZOOM010000075.1:0-7993 GCA_045655025.1 Eubacteriales bacterium
CTTGTGGAGGTTCCCATGGGTACCACCCTCCGCCACATCATCGAGGAGATCGGCGGCGGTATCCCGGGCGGCAAGAAGTTCAAGGCTGCTCAGACCGGTGGTCCTTCCGGCGGTTGCATCCCTGCTCACCTCATCGACACCCCCATCGACTACGATAACCTTATGGCCATCGGCTCCATGATGGGCTCCGGCGGTCTGATCGTCATGGACGAGGACACCTGTATGGTGGATATCGCTCGCTTCTTCCTGGACTTCACCGTGGACGAGTCCTGCGGTAAGTGCACTCCCTGCCGCGTAGGTACCAAGCGTGTGCTTGAACTGCTGGACAAGATCATCGCCGGCAACGGTGAGCTTGAGGATCTTGACCGCATGGAGGAGCTGTGCAACTACATCAAGTCCGCATCTCTCTGCGGTCTGGGTCAGACCGCTCCTAACCCCGTTCTGTCCACCCTGCGCTACTTCCGCGACGAGTACGTTGCCCACATCGTGGACAAGAAGTGCCCCGCCGGTGTGTGCAAGAACCTGATCCAGTACTACATCGACCAGGATACCTGTATCGGTTGCGGCATCTGCGCCAAGAAGTGCCCCGCCGAGGCTATCGTTCGTACCGACTACGTGGCTCCCGGCCACAAGCTGGCTTCCATGAAGATCGACACCTCCAAGTGCGTGAAGTGCGGTGCTTGCGTGGCAACCTGTAAGTTCAAGGCAATTTCCAAGAAGTAAGAAAGGAGGTAGTGAAACATGGATATGATTAACGTTAAGATCAATGGTGTAGACTATTCCGTAGAGAAGGGCTGCACCGTTCTGGAAGCCGCTAAGGCCGCTCACATCGACATTCCTACTCTCTGCTACCTGAAAGATATCAACGAGATCGGCGCTTGCCGTCTCTGCCTCGTCGAGGTCTCCGAGGGCGGTAAGCCCTTCCGCATGGTTACCGCCTGCGTGTATCCTTGCACCGACGGTATGGTCATCAAGACCACCAGCCCCAAGATCACCGCTTCCCGCAAGATGAACCTGGAGCTGCTCCTGTCCAACCACAACCAGGACTGCCTCTCTTGTGTTCGCTCCACCAACTGTGAGCTGCAGTCTCTCTGCCGTGAGTACGGTGTCAACTCTTCTCGCTTCAGCGGTACTGTGAATCAGTATGCTATCGATGACAAGACCCCCATCATCCGCGACAACAACAAGTGCATCCTCTGCCGCCGTTGCGTCGCTACCTGCGCTAAGATCCAGGAGATCGGTGTCATCGGTGCCAACAACCGTGGCTTCGACACCTTCATCGGTTCTCCCTTTGACTCCGCTCTGGAGACTACCTCCTGCATCAACTGCGGTCAGTGTATCGTGGCTTGTCCCGTGGGCGCTCTGTATGAGAGAGACGACACCGATAAGATCTTCGAGGCTCTGGCAGACGACTCCAAGCACGTCCTCATCTGCACCGCTCCCTCCGTCCGCGCCCAGATCGGCGAGTGCTTCGGCTATGAGCCCGGCACCGACTGCGAGGGTAAGATGGTCACCGCCCTCAAGGCTCTGGGCTTCGACGGCGTGTACGACATGAACCTCACCGCCGACCTGACCATCGTCGAGGAGGCCAACGAGCTGATCGGCCGTATCCAGAACGGCGGCGCTCTGCCCATGATCACCTCCTGCTCTCCCGGTTGGATCAAGTACTGCGAGCACTACTTCCCCGAGATGACCGAGAACCTGTCCTCCTGCAAGTCTCCTCAGCAGATGTTCGGCGCTATCGTCAAGACCTACTACGCCGAGAAGATGGGCTGGGATCCCAAGGACATCTTCATGGTCTCCGCTATCCCCTGCACCGCTAAGAAGTTCGAGTGCGGCCGTCCCGATCAGTCCGCCGCAGGCGTTCCCGACGTGGACGTGGCTGTCACCACCCGTGAGCTGGGCCGCATGATCCAGCGCGCAGGCATCAACTTCAAGAACCTGCCCGACGGCACCTTCGACGATCCCTTCGCCATCGGCTCCTCCGCAGGCGCAATCTTCGGCGCTACCGGCGGCGTCATGGAGGCTGCTCTCCGCTACGCCGCTGAGGTCATCACCGGCAGCAAGCTGGAGAAGCTGGAGTTCGCTGAGGTCCGCGGCGTTGAGGGTATCAAGACCGCTTCCTACAAGGTTGGCGATCTGACCATTAACGTGGCCGTTGCTTCCGGCACCGGTAATGCCAAGAAGCTGCTGAACATGGTCAAGGCCGGCGAGCTGGACGTTCAGTTCATCGAGATCATGGCCTGCCCCGGCGGTTGTGTCAACGGCGGCGGTCAGCCCATTCAGCCCGCAAACGTCCGCATGAACATGGATCTGCGTGCCGTCCGTGCTTCCGTCCTCTACAACGATGACGCAAATGCAGACGTTCGCAAGTCTCAGGACAACCTGGCTGTTCAGAAGATCTATGACGAGTTCCTTGGCGCGCCCAACAGCCACAAGGCTCACGACATTCTGCACACCACCTATATCAAGCGCGGTCTGTAATTGAATTACCTTTAAAGGGGTTGCCTTCGGGTAGCCCCCTTTTTTCTGCTCAAATTCCCCCAATACCCTTGACATTTTTCGAAAAATCCGTTATAATATACCCATATTTCAATCCAAGAGACACCCGAAAGGAAACATATACCATGCCAAAAATGTGGGCAGGCCGCACCGACGGCGTAACCGATCAGATCGCAGACGATTTTAATTCCTCCATCCATTTTGATTCCCGTATGTACCGTCAGGATATCACGGGAAGCATGGCTCACGCCGCCATGCTGGCTTCTTGCGGCATCATCACCGAGGCCGAGGCTGACACTCTGATTGAGGGACTGGAAGGGGTGCTGACCGATATTGAGTCGGGGACTCTCCCCATTGATATGACCTGCGAGGATATCCATATGTTCGTGGAGCAGGTGCTCACCGAGCGGTTGGGTGACGTGGGCAAGAAGCTCCACACCGCCCGCAGCCGTAACGATCAGGTGGCGCTGGATATCCGCATGTACCTCCGCGACGAGATCACCGAAATCATTACCCTTGTCCGCGATCTTATCGAGGCCTTGGCTGATCAGGCTGAAGCGAATGCTTCGACCATCATGCCCGGCTACACCCATCTCCAGCGTGCTCAGCCCATCACCTTCGGCCACCATCTCATGGCCTACGCCATGATGCTCCTTCGCGATATTGACCGCTTGCAGGATTGTAACCGCCGCATGAACCTTTCTCCCATCGGTTCCTGCGCCTTGGCGGGTACTACCTACGCCACCGACCGCCGCTTCGAGGCCGCCCGTCTGGGCTTTGACGGCATCGTGCTGAACTCCTTGGACGGCGTGTCCGACCGTGACTTTGCCGTGGAGTTCATGTCCGCTTGCGCCCTTATGATGATGCACCTCTCCCGCTTCTCCGAGGAGATCATTCTGTGGTCCAGTTGGGAGTTCAAGTTCGTGGAGCTGTCCGACGCCTACACCACAGGCTCCTCCATCATGCCCCAGAAGAAGAACCCCGACATGGCCGAGCTGATCCGCGGCAAGACCGGCCGCGTCTACGGCGATCTGGTGGCTCTCCTGACCACCCTCAAGGGCATTCCGCTGGCCTACAACAAGGATATGCAGGAGGACAAGGAGCGCATTTTCGACTGTGTGGACACCGTGAAGATGTGCCTCGCCGTGGCCGCTCCCATGGTGGCTACCATGAAGGCCATTCCCGAGAACATGAAGAAGGCAGCCCAGGGCGGCTTCATCAACGCTACCGATCTGGCTGACTATCTCGTCAAGAAGGGTCTGCCCTTCCGCACTGCCTACAAGATCTCGGGTCAGATCGTAGCACATTGCATCCAGACCCGTCAGGTGCTGGAGACTCTGCCTCTGGAGACCTACCGCACCTTCTCCGAGCTGTTTGACGAGGATCTCTACAATGAGATCAGCCTCGAGACCTGCGTAGCTAAACGCATTTCCGAGGGTGGAACCTCGGTGGAGTCGGTGAAGAGCCAGATCGTCTTTGTGCGGGAGCAGCTTGCCTGATATACGCTTGAAAGCACAGCTATTTCGCTTGGAAGCAGCTGTGCTTTTTTTGCTGAAAAAACGCGAAAATTTTTTCCTTTCGGCTTTGCTGTCTTGACATTTCCGTAAAAATGCGGTATAATATAAAGAAGACTATTTTTAAAAGCAAAGGAGCCGATATGGCAAAACAATATATACTCCCCCCTATCAGCCTCCCCGAGCGCAAGGACTACACGTCCCGTGTCCGCGGGTGGAATGAGGCCTTTGCCGCCGAGACAGGGAAGCACCGAAAGTGCTTCGTTCTGACCTTCGGCTGTCAGCAGAACGAGGCCGACAGCGAGAAGATCGCCGGCATGGCCGAGGAAATGGGCTATGAGATCATCACCGAGCCTGATGAGGCCGATCTGATCATGGTCAATACCTGTGCCATCCGTGAGCACGCCGAGAAGAAGGCACTCTCCATCATTGGCCAGTACAAGCACATTCGCGCCAAGAACCCCGACCTCATCATCGGTGTCTGCGGTTGTATGACCGCGCAGGATCATCGCCGTGAGGAGCTGAAGATGAAGTATCCCTACGTCACCTTCACGCTGGGTACGGCATCTCTCCACCACTTTCCCAAGGTTCTGTGGGACACCGTCGAGCAAAAACGCCGTTTCATTACGACCGAGAGCGAGGAGGACTTTGTGAGGACCGTGGCCGAGGGTGCGCCCATCCGCCGCGTGTCGGGCTACCGCGCGTGGGTCTCCATCATGTACGGCTGTAACAATTTCTGCTCCTACTGCATCGTGCCCTACTGCCGAGGCCGTGAGCGCAGCCGCGCGAAAGAGAGCATTGTGGCCGAGGTGCGGGAGCTGGTACAAGCGGGCTACAAGGAGATCACCCTGCTGGGTCAGAACGTCAATTCCTACGGCAAGGGTACCGATTGCGATTTCGCGGATCTGGTGGCCGAGCTGGATACCATTGAGGGGGACTGGTGGCTGTCCTTCATGACCTCCCACCCCAAGGATGCCTCCCGTAAGCTTATTGACGTCATGGCTGAGGGCAAGCACATCGCCCGCCGTTTCCATCTGCCCATGCAGTCGGGTAATGACCGTGTTTTGAAGGCCATGAACCGCCACTACAACATGGAGAAGTATCTGGACACCGTTCGCTACATGCGGGAGAGAATTCCCGACGTGGTCATCACGTCCGACATCATCGTGGGCTTCCCCGGGGAGACCGAGGAGGAGTTCCTGGACACCCTCGCGGCTCTGGAGACAGTCCGCTTCGATATGCTCTATTCCTTTATCTACTCTCCCCGTAAGGGTACCCCCGCCGCCGAGATGGAGCAGATCCCCGACGTAGTGAAGGGCAACCGCTTCGATCGCCTGCTGGCCGTGCAGAACGCCATTGCCGCCGAGAAGAATCTCCCCATGGAGGGAACTACCGTTCGCGTGCTGTGTGACGGCGAAAGCAAGGGCAACCCCGAGGTGTATAGCGGACGGAGCGAGGGCGGCAAAATCGTCTTCTTCCACGGAACCCCCGATATGGTTGGGCGGTTCGTGGACGTCCGTATTGAGCGGACAGAGGCCTTTGCCCTGTGGGGAGAGGTCGAAATCTGACTATTTCACATAAGGAGGAAAATGCCATGGATATGTTCATTTCGGATACCCACTTTGGACATGAGAGTATTCTTTCGGAATGTCGCTCCTATTTTTCTTCCGTTGACGAAATGGATGAGATCATCATCCGCAATATCAATCGGAAAATGACGCGGCGGGACACGCTATACATTGTCGGAGATTTTGCATTCCGTTCTCACAGATCGCCCATTGAGTATCTGGAGGCCATCAAACCCAAAAAGATCCTGATTCAGGGAAACCATGATCGGGATTGGTTACGGCGAATGGACGAGGAGGAAAAGAAAAAATATTTTGTGGGTATATATCCACAGCATACCGTCAAAAAGAACGGCATAGAGCTGCATTTCAACCACTTCCCCCAGCTTGCTTGGAATCGAAGTCACTTTTTCGCCCAATCCTTCATGATCTGCGGGCATATTCACGACAGGCGCGACGGAACGGTTGCCGCACGTTTGTTTGCGCAAGTTCCGTGTCAATTCAATGCCGGGGTGGATGTGAACCACTTTGAACCCGTCACGCTGGAAGAGCTGGTGGAGAACAACGATCGGTTCTACAACCGCAGTTACACCGACGAAGAAAAAGCCCTGTTGACCCATGGCATTCAACGATTCATGGGTAACGTATAATACCACTCACCAATCTTGAAAAAACATCACAAAAGGAGAAATAAACATGGATACCACCAACAACCAGAACGTATTTGAGCTCGCCATCACCCTTGGCAAGGCTCTCAAGCAGGATGCCCGTCTCGTTCGCATGGATGCCGCCCGTAAGGCCTATGAGGAGGATCCCACCCTCAAGACCCTCATGACCGAGTATGACGTACAGCAGAAGGCCATCCAGCAGGTGGCCTCCGCCGAGGAGTTTGACGCTCAGCTTATGGAGTCTATTCAGAACCGCATCAACGAGCTGTATGATCAGATCATGGCCGCTCCCGTGTACGTGGAGCTGTTGGAGGCACAGGAGGCTGTCAATGAGCTGATGAACGCCGTCAACAACACCATTACCTTTGCCATTACGGGTGAGATGCCCAGCAATTGCACCCACGATTGCTCTCCCTGCGGGGGCTGCCATTAAGCGAAGCACGGCTCTGCCGCGTTTCGCGGTGAAATTCCCACGGCGTTGCCGTGGGAGTAAAATTTCCGCTTCGCGGAAGTGAAATTCGCGCGCGGCGCGAGTGAAATCTGCCCCCTTGGGGCAGATGAAGGAGGATTTGCTACGCAAATCTTTGAATTTGATTGTATAAAGAAAGAGGTACATCGCCATGACGCCCATGATGGAGCAGTATTTTGAGGTCAAGGAGCAATACAAGGATTTCCTTCTGTTCTACCGTCTCGGAGATTTCTACGAGATGTTCTTTGACGATGCCATCACCGCCTCCCGCGTGCTGGAGCTGACCCTGACGGGGCGTGACTGCGGGGAGGCCGAGCGCGCTCCCATGTGCGGTGTCCCCTTCCACGCGGCGGATACCTACATCGGCCGCCTCATCGAAAAGGGCTACAAGGTGGCCATCTGCGAGCAGGTGGAGGATCCCGCCACCGCCAAGGGGCTTGTGCGCCGCGAGGTCATCCGCGTGGTGACCCCCGGTACGGTCATTGAGTCCACCCTCCTGCCCGAACAGAAGAACAACTACCTCTGCTCCCTCTACGTGACGGGCGCGGAGTACGGCGTGTGCTTTGCGGATATTTCTACCGCCCAGGTCTTCGCTACGGTACTGGACGGCGCGGAGGCGGATCAGCACCTCATCAACGAGCTGGGGACCTACTCCCCACGCGAGGTGATCTCCAATCTGGGCAAGTCCCGTTTCCCCGAGGCCGCCGACTTTCTGAACGCCAAGGGCGCCATGCTCTCCGACAACCAGGGTCGCCGCTACGATCCCGATGCCTGCCGTGAGCTGGTGGCCGCCCAGTTCAAGGACAATATCCGCGAGGATATTCTTCAGAATCGCGCCATTGTCTGCGCTGTGGGCGCACTGCTGGATTACCTGATCGAGACCCAAAAATCCGATATTTCCTACATAAAGGAGCTGCAGGTCTTCAGCGAGGGGCAGTATCTGGAGTTGGATGTGAACACTCGCCGCAATCTGGAGCTGACGGAAACCATGCGCACCAAGGAGAAGAAGGGCTCTCTGCTCTGGGTGCTGGATCGCACCAAGACCTCCCCCGGCGCCCGCAAGCTCCGCCAGTGGGTGGAGCATCCCCTGGTCTCCCCCGCCCATATCCTGCGCCGCCAGGGAGCGGTGGAGGAGCTGTACAACAGCTTCATGAAGCGGGAGGAGATCGGTGAGCTTCTGTCCCATGTTCTTGACCTGGAGCGACTGGTCACCAAGATCGTCTACGGTACCGCCAATGCCAAGGATCTTCGCGCCGTCTCCGCCACTGCCGCCGT
>JAZOOM010000076.1:0-10019 GCA_045655025.1 Eubacteriales bacterium
CTCGTTATAGCCAATTTTCTTGCGGCTTCCGCCGCGCGTCAGAGGGCCGCCGCAACGCGAAAGCAGGCAACTATTCGAAGTTACCGGTTGCGGCTTACAAATGCCGCTAAAGCAGCATTTGTCCGTGGTGCGGCTTGTGGGGAAGCCCCTCCGACACCGCCCCCCTATCTCTCTTTTATGCGGGGGCTTCGCCCCCTGCACCCCCTTGAGGCGCGCGAGGCGGGCAAGCAACAAACAGACCGACAAACTGCAATTTACCGTTAAAACTTTCCCAGCTTATGCGCCAACTCAGAGATCATTTTCATGTTCTCGAAGGACACGGAATTGGGAATGGAGTGGTCGGAGGCGAAGATGTAACCGCCGCCCTCCTTGAGCAGGGGGATGATGCGTTCCATCTCGGCGGTGACAAGGTCAAGCTGATCCCACAGCTGGGCGTTGATGCCTCCGTGGAAGGCCAGCTTGTCTCCGAAGGTCTTTTTCAGGTAGACGGGATCCATCCCCGCCTTGATCTCCAAGGGGTTAAGGCTGTCGATACCGATTTCCACCAAGTCGGGGACAAGGGGCTGGATGAAGCCGCAGGAGTGCAGCTCCACCACGGCTCCGTGGTCGTGCGCCCAGTCGGCGGCGCGCTTGTGGTAGGGCTTGAGGAGCTCGCGGTACATGGTGGGGGAGAAGAAGGGGGCGCCCTTGTAGCCCATGTCGTCGTACCAATGGACGGAATCGAACTTGTAGCCCTTGTCCCACATACGGTTGGCCATCTCGATGTCAATGGCCAGATAGGTGTCGAACATATCCTGCACCCATTCCGGCTCCTCGTACATGGCGCAGAGGACAGTCTCGGTTCCCGCCATGTGGGAGTGGGTCACGTCAAAGCCGAACCAGGAGCCCAGACGGAGGAATTCTCCGTCAGCGCGCCATTTGTCATAGTTCTGCGCCAACAGATCCCACGGCACGCGGGTGTCCAGATCCTTCCACATGCGCTCCTTGGCCTCCTCCCAGCGGGCGGGGGTGCAGTAGTAGCTGTCCAGCACCTCGGGGGTGGAGTCCAGCTCGTTGAACACGCGGAGGGTTTGCCCCCAGCTGGTGGTGATGATGGAGTAGCGGTCGGTGGACTCCACGACGCGGCTCTCATAGCGGGGGCAGTTGTCGATGGTCAGATGAACGATACGGTCGTAGCCGAAGTAGTCCTGCCAATCGGCATTTTCAGGCATACCCTCCCGCTTCCAGCGGGCAATGGTTCCCGCCCAAGCGGAATCCACCATGGGAATGCGGTCGGCCTCTTGGTGGTTGATGGCGCGGAGGATGCGCTCACGGGTGGTCATAGGGGTAGCCATAGTACGTCTCCTTTCGGCGGGAGCGGATCAGTCCGCTCCGTAGTATTCGTCCATGACGTCGCTGACGGTCTGCGCCCAGACAATGAGGTTTTGGGGCTTTCTCGACACGGTGGTGATGTCCTTCAGCACGTAATCCATGGGACTGCCGTACTTCAAGGCGGCCTTCACCGACTCCTCGGCCTCGCGGCGGATGAGGGCGGGATCGGTGGCGTGAGCCACGTGGGAGGGGTTGGGCTTGCGGGAAAGGACGTAATCTCCGCGAAGCTGCTCGGCGCACCGCTCGGGGCTTGCCCAAGGAGAGCAGCCCACCTTGCGGAGGTTGGGAATGGTTTTCAGCAGCTCGATGCGATCGTCCAGGGGCTCACAGCAGCCGTAGTAGGTGTAGCCGAAGCGGGAGGCCAGCGGCAGGATGTAGTCCAGCTCAAACTCCTTGAACATGGCGGGGGAGATGCTGGAGAAGGACTGCGCCATACCGCGGTACCAAGTGGCCTTCAAGCCATCCTCAGCCAGACCCGATACGGCGGCGGGGGTGCAGTGGAGGTTCTGGATATGGGGATCCACGTGCATATGGGCCTCGATGAAATCCAACTGCGCCGTGGTGCGCGCCACCATCTTCTCCATGATGGCGTGGAGGTACTCGGGGCGGTCGTACATGTCCTCGAAAATGGGCTCCACACCGCGCAGACGGGTGAGGATATCCCAGAAGGCGGAGTAGATATAATCCACACCCGCCAGACGGACGGGCATGGTGTCCCCGAAGAGGTCGGTGAAGTAGGCCATACCCGCCTCATCGTTTTCGGGGTGCGCCTTCAGCACGGGGGGATTGATCTTTTCCAGACAGGACTCGTCAGCCATGACGTCGGCGTAGCCGATGCCTTTGCCGTGGGCGCGGGTCTCGTCGGCGGAGAGCCCCAAGGGATTCAGGGAATAACTCATGCGCACCACCCATTCGGCGGGCATGATGAGATCGGCCTTGAAATACTTCTTCTGGTACAGAGCGCGGCGCAGAACCGTTTCGGCGTGGCGGGCGAGGCCATGCTCACAGCGCAGCTCCAGCTCATCGCAGTGAAGTTCGTGCCACGGGATCTCGTCCAAAAGCACGGGGGGACGGACGATCTTCAAGTCGTTGGTGTCCTTCATGCGGCGGTTGGCCTTCCGTTGCTTTTCGGAGGTGGCCAGCTCCATGTAACGCTTGGCCAGGTCGCGGATGATCTGCTTATCTTGCATGGGAGTCTCCTTTACGGTGTCGGTTCAATCAAAGCACCCCCGCCCGCAGGCGGGTAGGGGGTGTTGGAAAAGCTATGAGGGATCAAGAATTGCCATAGGTCAGGCACTCATGTAAGAACGCGTCGATGTTCTCCAGAGGCGTTCCGCCCACGATGCCGTTTCCGGCGGCGTAGAGAAGACCGCCTGCGGGGGTGTCGAAGGTGTCGCGAATGAGTCGCACCTCACGTCTCACGTCCTCGGGCGTGCCGTTGATGAGGGTGTCCTGCACGTCCATGCCTACGAAGAAGGCGATCTTGCCTTTCCATTTGGCGGCTACCTCGTCCCAGTCCATGGTGCGCTTCTGCAAGGGATGGAGGACGGAGAGACCGCACTCGATGAGATCCCCGATGATCTCGCTGACGTTGCCGCAGGTGTGGAGCCAAGTGTCCACATCATGCTCACGGCAGAGCCCCCAGACCTGGGCGTAGTAGGGCTTGATGAACTCGCGGAACATGGACGGGGACATCATCAACGAGGTCTGTGAGCCCAGATCGTCGCTGATCATGTAGCCGTCGGGCTTGACCTCTGCAAAAGCTCGCTTCAGAAGCTTCATTTCGGTGTCGGCCACAGCTCTGTGGAGGGCGTGAACCTCCTCGGGGTACTCGTAATAGTCCACCAACAGCTCCTCCATGCTGCGGAATTGCCAGATCAACTCATACATGAGGCTCCAATGGTGGATCAAGACGTACTTCCCCTCGGCGTGAGCCTGATCCGCGATACGCTTGGCCTCGTCAAAAAGCCCCGGAGCATCGGTGTTGGGAAGCTCCGCCAGAAAATCGGGCAGGTACTCCCAATCGGGCAGAAAGGCGTTGGAATCGTAGCTTGTGAAGCGGCGGTCGATCTGGGGAACGTGCCACCAGAAACCGTCGGGGTGAGGCGTGATCCAAGGCTGAGGAAATCCCACCACCACCACGTCTTCTTCAAACTTGTCAAAGGCTCGAAGCTGATCTCCGTACTGCTCGTGCAGTCCCTCGCCCCACCACTTGGTGAAGGCGCGGGGCGGGCGGGGAGGATTCTGAAAACGGATGGCGGCGCGAACTTCTTCGCGAGTCAGCATTTATGCCTCCTTGCAGAACGCCACGGCGGCGTCAGCAGCGGAAGCCGCATCGGGGGTGTAGAGATCGGCGCCGATCTTAGCGCAGTAGTCCTCGTTGACGGGAGCGCCGCCGATCATGATCTTGACCTTGTCGCGCACACCCATCTCGATGGCCTTCTTGACCACGTCCTCCATGACACCCATGGTGGTGGTCAGCAGAGCGGAGCAGCAGATGACCTGGCAGTTCTGCTCAATGGCGGTCTGGACGAAGGTCTCGGGAGCGACGTCGGAACCGAGGTCAATGACCTCCAGACCCTTGCCCTCCAGCATCATCTTGACCAGATTCTTACCGATATCGTGGAGGTCGCCCTGCACGGTACCGAGGCAGACCTTACCCGTAGCCTGTACGCCGGCGGCGGCCAGATGGGGCTTCAGAATGGCGGTACCCTTGTTCATGGCGCGGGCGGCAACCAGCACCTCGGGCACGTAGACCTCGTTGACCTTAAACTTCTCGCCGATGATGTTCATACCGGCCAGCAAACCCTCGTTCAGAATGGCGTCGGGGGAAACGCCCTCGTCCAGCGCCTTCTGTACCAGCTCGGCCACGATCTTGGCCTTGCCCTTTTGCAGATTCTCGGAAATTTCGTTCAGGATTGCGATGCTCATGTTAGTATCTCCTTCAAATATAAAATAATTTTGTTCTATGCTTTCCTCGGCGGGACGTTCTCCCTGCCGGTAGGCGTTGGGTGTCATGCCCATCCGCGATTTGAACACGCGGTAAAAGGTGGGGATATCCCGCAGACCGCAGGCATAGACGATCTGCTCGGCCGTCAGCTCGGTCTCCCGCAAAAGGCGGCAGGCCTGCTCCAGGCGCACACGGCGAAGGTAGTCCCCAAAGGACTCGCCCGTAACGCGGTTGAAAATACGGCAAAGGTAGGATTTGCTGATGTAGAGGGAGGCGGCGATGCTCTCCAGCGTCAAGGTCTGGTCGCTGTAGTTCTCCATGACCGTCCGCATGACCGTCATGGCCAAAAGCCGCTCCTTGGGACGGGGGGCAGACGCTGGCTGCTCCCGGTGAGAGGCGTAACGCCCCATCATGATCAGCAGGTTTACGAGATAGGACTTCACCGCCGTTTCCCACTCGGGGCGTCGGCGATCCAGCTCCTTCTCCATGCGGGTGATCGTGCGCTCCACGTCCTCCAGCGTACGGGAGGTCAGCATGACGTAGACCGTCAGGGGATCCTCGCGGAACAGGCCGTAGCAGTAGCGGGGATGATCGGGGTCGGCGGCCTCCCCGTCAAAGATGTCGGCGGGGTCAAAGACCAGATTGCACACCGTGGGGCATTCCCCGTCCTCGGTAGCAAAGTAGGCGTGGGGTACCCCCACCCCTATGACGTAGGTGTCTCCCGCGTTGCACTCGTTGCACCCGTCGGGGGTGCGGTGGATGCCCCGCCCCGCCGTCACGATGCTCACCTCCACGAAATCGTGGATATGGAGCTGGGACAGGGAGGTCTCGGGGGAGTAGACTGTCTCTACGGTCACATGATTGATGAACAGCGGAGTATTGGCCAGCAGCTCACTTTTCCGCACACGGATGGGAGCTGTAGCCCCGCCGGATATGTCGTAGTGCTTGGACAAGGGTCAACCCTCCTTGGTCACAGTCGGATCTTCTTGATCTCCTCGGCGTAGTACTGCACCAGCTCGAACTTGGAGCCGGGCAGGATGTGGTGATCGGGACAGGGGATGAACCCGCCCATGGCAATGAGGGGCTTGAGCCGCTCCAGCTCGGCGTCCACGGCGGCCTTGTCCCGGCGGAACACCGCCTTGTCCATGCCGCCCACCGCCAGAATGCGCTCACCGTACTTCTTCCGCGCCGCGGCGAACTGGTCGCCCCAGACCCCCACCTCCATGGGGAACAGAAGATTTACGCCGCTGTCCAGCCATACGGGGAGCAGGGCATCCACCACGCCGTCGCAGTCCAACGAAATGATGTCGATGCCGTAGCGGTGGCAGAGGTCGTTGCGCTTTTTGTAGTGCTTTTCGCAAAGCTCACGGAACAGGGTGGGGGAGAGCAGGGGGCCGTTCTTGAAGCAGATATCCTCCCAGTAGTGGGCGAAATCGTACTGCGCCCCCGTGGCGAGTAAGGCCTCCACGCAGGCGTACTGCATATCGGCGTAGGTGTCCACCAGCTCGGCGAACAGCTCCTCGTCCTCGTCGTACATGAGGTAACTCATGCCCTTGACGGTGGTCATGTCGCGGATATCCCCCATGACGCTCCCCACGCTGATACCGATGGGCTTGGTGGGGTCTCTCCGCTCGTTGAAGTGGGTGTAGTAGTCCAGATTGGTCCGCTCGGGAACGTACTGCATACGGGGCTTGAACAGGGTCTCGAAGGCTTCCCTGTCCTTCATGAGGTAATCGTCCTCCGAGGGGATAGAGGTGATACCGGGCTTGATTCGCTCGATGACCCCCTTGGCAGTCTGGATCCGCTTGGAGCCGTCGGGGAGGGTCTCCAGCTCCTTGGTCTCAAAGGGCGGGTAGAGTCCCATATGGGATCCGGAGGTGCAGTACCACGGGAAATCCCAGCCGATGAGTCTGTCCAGCTCGGCCTCGGCCACGAAGCGGTGGGAGGCCTGCTCGTGGGTGATATGCCCCTGATCCGCCCACTCCCGCAAGAGATCCGGCCAGTAGCCGAAGCGGACGGCGGGGAGTCTGTCGGCAGGCTTGTAGTGGAGTATGTTGTTACAAAGCTCACGAGGCGTCATGATGTCCTCCTTGAGTCGATTCAAATCAAAAGGCAAACGGCAAACTGTGTGTTACAGCTTGATCTTCTTGATCTCCTCGGCGTAGTACTGCACCAGCTCGAACTTAGTGCCGGGCATGAGTCTGTGGTCGGGGCAGGGGATGAAGCCGCCCATGGAGGCCAGCCGCTTCATGCGCTCGATCTCGGCGTCCACAGCGGCCTTGTCCTTGCGGAGAGCGGTCTTGTCCATACCGCCCACGCCCAGCATACCACGGCCGAACTTCTTACGGGCAGGCTCGAACTGGTCGCCCCAGACACCCACCTCGATGGGGAACATGGTGTTGACGCCGTTCTCAAACCACGTGGGCAACAGCTTTTCGGTGACGCCGTCACAGTCCAGAGAAATGATGTCGATGCCGTACTGACGGCAGAGGTCGTTGCGCTTCTTGTAGTGCTTGGCGCAGAGCTCGTCGAAGATCTCGGGGGAGAGCAGGGGGCCGTTCTTGAAGCAGATGTCCTCCCAGTAGTGGGCGAAATCGAACTTGGCGCCCGTCTCCAGCACCGCCTTGACACACTCGTACTGCATGTCGGCGTAGGTGTCCACGATATCGGCGAACAGATCCTCGTCATCGTCGTAGATGAGGTAGCTCATGCCCACCACCGAGGTGATGTTGCGGATATTGCCCAGCACCGAACCGAGGTGGAGTCCCACAGGAACGTCCATGGGTCTGGTTTCATTGAAATGCTTGAAGTATTCCGTGGCCACACGGTCGGGGGTGTACTGCATCTTGGGGCGGTACAGAGTCTCGAATGCTTCCCTGTCCTTGAGCAGGTAGTCGTCCTCCGAGGGAATGGAGGAGTTGCCGGGCTTGTGGCGCTCGATGAGGCCGTCGTGGTTCTGGACGCGGCTGCTGCCGTCGGGGAAGGTCTCCAGCACCTTGGGCTCAAAGGCGGGCATCAGGTGGTTGGCGGTACCCACGGTGCGATACCAGTTGAAGTCCCAGCCGATGAGCTTGTCCAGCTCGGCATCCTTTTCACTGCCGTCATAGTTGCCTACAGCCAGATCTTTGGGGATCTTTCCCTGCTCGGCCCACTCTGCCAGAAGCTCGGTCCAGTATCCGAAATGGACGGCGGGCAGACGGTCAACGGGCTTGTAGTGCAGGATATTCAATGCGCGTTCGCGGTTGGTCATGATGGTTCTCCTTTACGTTTTTGATGCGCGAGACTCATTCTCTCGCCAGCTTATAGATCAGATCGTAAGCAAACTCCAGATCGTCCATGGAGCAGTGCTTCTGGACGAAGTGGGTGGTGCAGACCAGCCAGCGCTTGCCGCGGAGCTTACCGAAGACGCGGCGGATCTCGGCCTCCAACTCCTCGCGGCCCATGAGGCCGATGGCGTACTGCACGCAGATACCGCCCAGGATGGCGAACTTGTCGGAATACTTCTCCAGATAGGTGTCGTAGGACATGCCCGCGCGCTCCTGCCAGGGATGCACCACGTCCAGATCCAGATCCACCAGACCGTCGGCCACCTTCATAACACAGCCGTCGGAGTGGAGGCTACAGAAGGCGCCCCGCTCGTGAACGTGATCCACCACCCGCTTCATGTGGGGGTAGATGATCTCCCGCCAGAGGGAGGGGTTGAACATGAGATCCTTCTGGGCACCCCAGTCGTCCGAGATGTGGATCATATCCACACCCAGATCCACCACGTGATCCACGAACTTCACCGTCCAGTCGGACATACGGCGGTACAGCTCGTTCAGCTCGTCGGGGTACATGGCCAGCCACATGAGGTGGTTCTCAATGCCGAAGATGCCGTTGAAGTTCTCGAAAAAGCCGGGGGTCTGGGCATAGCAGAAGCGGTCTCTCGCCTTGTGGTGGGCAAGTCCCGCGCGGAAGCCCTCGTAGTCGGGGAGATTGTCGGGACTGCTGAAAATAGGCAGGTCAACCAGCAGATCGGGGGTCAGCTCGTCGGTCCGGATGGGCGCGGCGGTGTTGATGATCTCCTCGTTGAAGCAGTAGGGGCCGCCGAACAGATGAGCGATATCATACTCATACTTGTCCTCAAAGGCGGCAGGAGAGCCCCACCGTTCGGTAATTTCAGCGCCCAGATTGCCGGCGACCCAGCCGTAGATGGGCTGGCGGTCGTAGGATTTGCCTGTGATGACGGCGCGAACGCGTTCGGTACTGTTCATAGATACCTCCAGTTTTCTTTATGATGCCATTATACCACAATATTTCTTCCTGAAAAATGGGGCATCATTGTTTTTGCATCGTTTTTTGGCAACAGAACCACATAGTTATCCACGCCACCATTATAACACAAAAAATCCCCCTTGACAACCCCCTTTGAAAGAAAAAATCCCTCCGCCAAGGCGAAGGGATCTGCTGTACGTGCAATTATTCCGAATAGATCATACCGATCCCCTGCTCCAGCTGGGAAGCCGAGATCATGCCCGTGGCGCGGGCCTCAAGGGAGCCGTCGGCATTGATGAAGTAGGTCTGGGGAATGGAGCTGACGCCGTAGGTGTAGGCGGCCTCGTATTTCGTGTCAAAGTACACGGGGAAGGTATAGCCCTGGGAGGCGACAAAGTCCTTGGCCTCCTCCACGGTCTCTCTCTGTCCATCGGTCAGGTTCACCATGAGGAACACAACCTTGCCCTCGTACTTCTTGCAGGCTTCCTCAAAGTCGGGTAATTCTGCCTTGCAGGGCGGGCACCAGCTGGCCCAGAAATTCAGCACAATGGGTGTGCCGAAGAAGTCGGAAAGCTTGACCTCGTTGCCATCCGCGTCCAGAATCGAGAAGTCGGGGGTAGTATCGACCTGACCGTCGGTTTCGTCGGGTGAGGTAGCGGCGGGAGCGGAAGTCTGATCATCGGGGTAGGTCTCAAGTCCTCCGTCGGCGGGGGTACAGGACGCCATCAGAAGCATCAGGACAGCCAGGCAGACCGCCATGGCGGAATAAGCCAATCTATTCATAAAAATCTCCATTTCAACATTTCATAATCCAGTATCTCCATTATAACACAAATTTCCCGTCTTGTCCATACGTTGCGGAAAAGTTTTCAATCCCGCATTTTCTTTCGGCTCTCCGTGAATGGAGCCGCCCGAAGCGGTACAAACTACCGAGTACAGGACGCGAAAACCAACCGCGTCTGCCGCCCATGGGCGGAATCCCATTACGAGAGGTACTTTCATGAAATTCATCATAAAACTCACCGCCCTTGCCCTGGCTCTGGCCACATTGGGCGGCGTACTCGCGGCCTGCCGTCGAGGCGGCAACGAAACAGACTCGGGCGGCGACTCGGGCAATAACGGCCAGAACGGCTCCGCAGGGGGCAACAAGCAGACGATCACCCTGACGGTCTGGGGCGCGCAGGAGGATCAGCAGATGCTCAAAGAAATGTGCGACGCCTACGCCAAGGAGAACAGCGATAAGACCTATAAGTTCAATTTTGGGGTACTGGGCGAGGGGAACTCCTCCGACAAGATCCTCAACGACGTGGAAGCAGGGCCCGACATCTTCAGCTTCCCCAGTGACCGCATCAACACCTTCTACGCCGCGGGGGCGCTGGCACGCATCGGCGGCGCCGCCGAGACAGCGGTGAAGGCCGAGAACGCCGAGGGCGCGGTGGAC
>JAZOOM010000077.1:0-4343 GCA_045655025.1 Eubacteriales bacterium
TTCAAATTTGGGTTTGTCGGTGCGTTGGGGGCACGGCCTCCGGCGGCTTAGAACCTTTTTGAAAAAAGGTTCTAAGAACTCCAAAAACTTTTAAAACATATTGCTAAATATGATTATTTAAAGATTTTTGGAGATCCAAGAACCTTTTGCAAAAGGTTCTTGGCGGGTGCAGGGCAGCGCCCTGCCGCCCCCGTTAAACAGCAATTTAAATTCCCAATCAAGCCGCCACAAGTCTTCCCGTCTCTTCTCCGTGAAAAAAACGTGAAGATATTCCGAAATTCGGCAAAAGGACTTGACGAATGGGGAAAAATCATATATAATAATAGGAGACAAATTCCACAAACGCCTGCCCGTTCATGACAGACGTCGGGAGAAAGGACGGAATTTTCCATGGCAGAAACAGACCCCCGTGAGCATACCCCGACCCCGGAGCCTCACTCGCCCCGAGAGACATTGCCCACTGCAGTGCCTCCCCACAATGACGAGAAACGCCTTCGCAAGAGAACCGTGTTCTACATATCCGCCACGGTGATCGCCCTTGTGATTTTGGTGATGGCCTTCTATGAGCCCATCAGTGCCGCTCTCCAATACATCCTGTCCATCCTATCCCCTCTGTTCATCGGCGCGGTGATCGCCTACCTGTGCGACCCCATTCTGGAGTTCTACGAGTACCGCCTATTCCGCCGTATGCCCAAGGGCAATCTGCGCCGCGGACTATCCCTGATCCTGACGGTTCTCTCTGTCATCGGCATCGTGGCGGTGGTTTGCGCCCTCATGATCCCCCAGCTGATCCAAAGCATTACCGATCTGTTCAACGACTATGAGGTCTACCTCAACAGCCTGTTGGCCTGGGTGCAGAGCGGGCTCGATAAGATGACCGAAAACCTTCACGTGGAGATCGTAGACATTTCCGACGTGAACAAGCTCGTGAGCTTCATCGACGATATGTTCGGCTCGGTGGAAAACGCCGTCTCCCAGATCCTGAACGACCTGCAGCAGTTCGCCTCTGATGGCAATCTTCTGGAGAACCTCTGGAGCTCCATGGTCACGCTCTTCAATACCTTCAAGAATCTGTTCTTCGGTCTCTTCATTGCTTTCTACTTCCTGGCCTCCAAGGAAAAGCGCGTGGCGCAATTCTCCAAGTTCCGCAAGGCCGTATTCAAGGAGAAGACCGACAAGCGACTTGAAGAGATCATCGTCCTTGCAGACAAATCCTTCGGCGGCTTCATATACGGCAGAATTCTGGATTCCCTGGTCATTTGTGTGCTGACCTTTGTCATGCTGTGGATCTTTGACGTGTCTCCCTACAACCTGCTGATCGCCACCTTTGTGGGTATCACGAATGTCATCCCCGTCTTCGGTCCCTTCATTGGAGCCATTCCCTCCTTCTTCATCGTTCTGATCTCCAATCCCGACAAGGCCTTCCTGTTCCTTGTCCTCATCTTCATCATTCAGCAGCTGGACGGCAACGTCATCGGCCCCAAGATCCTGGGCGACAATACCGGCATCAGCTCCTTGGCTGTCTTGATCGCCATCGCCATTTGCTCAGCCATGTGGGGTATGGTGGGTATGCTCATCGGTGTACCCATATTCGCCGTGGGCATTGAATTGGTCAAGCGTTTCCTGGAAAACCGCCTGACAGCCAAGGGTGAGCCCACCGATACCGAGCATTACTATCCCGCCGATGCCGTGGGCAACGCCGAAATGGACGTCCACTACGAGCACTCCTCCCTGCTGTATCAGTACGAGCATTCCCGCTTCAAACCCCGCTTTGAGAAAATGCGCCACAATTTCATGTCTCATTTGGGACGGCAGAGCAAGAAAAACGCCGGTCCCTCCGAGGACAGCACAGATACAACGACCGACAACACGACCGATACAGACAGCGAAACATAATTTCCCCTTTGAAGGATCCCCCACCACGCCATCCGGCCAGGGCCGGATGGCGTTACTTCCCCCAACGCCATTCATAAACCGGAGGTACATACCATGACAGAGCCCCATCACGACCCCGAGCAAGAATCCTCCACAAAGCCTCTCCGCACACCGTCCCGTCTCAAAAAACGCTGGCTGTACTTCGGCGCGCTGGCAACGATCTTCGTGTTTGCCTACTGCATCGTCAACGCGGACAACATCACCACCGTGTTCGGGCGCGTTGGCCAAGTCCTATCCCCCGTCTTCATCGGTTGCGGCATTGCCTATCTCTGCAATCCCATCCTGAAATTCTACGAGTACGTCCTGTTCCGTAAGCTGGGACGGGGCAATCTCCGCCTGTTCATATCCCTGCTCTGCACGTTTCTCACGGCGGTAGGTTTTCTGTCGATCATCATCATTCTGATCATTCCCGATCTGGCCAACAGTATCAACCAGCTGATCACCAACTACGAGAAGTATCTCAACGATCTGCTGGGCTTTGTGCAGTCCATCATCAATAAACTGCCCGCGGATATGGTCAGCCACATCGACATATCCGATATGGAGAAGCTGACCGCATTCATTGAGGACATGTTCGGCGATGCCGAGAGCTTCATGGAGAAGATCTTCAATTTCCTCCAGAAATTTGTTATTGATGGCGACATCATCGAAAACGTCTGGGATTTCGTCACCCGCCTCTTCAGCACCTTTGTAGACATCATTCTGGGTATTTTCATCGCCTTCTACATTCTGGCCTCCAAGGAAAAGCGCGTGGCACAGATCCGCAAGTTCCGAGCCGCCTACCTGAACGAAAAGCAAGAGAGCAAGCTCAGCGAGATCATCACCCTCGTGGATAAGACCTTTGGCGGCTTCTTCAAAGGTGTGATGCTGGATGCCATCATCGTAGGCGTGCTGATGTACATCGCTCTGTCCATTTTCAACGTATCGGAGTACAATCTCCTCATCGCCACCATCTGCGCGCTCACCAACATCATCCCTGTCTTCGGCCCGATCATCGGTGCTATCCCCTCGGGACTCATCATCCTCTTTACAAATCCCGACAAGATCATCTTCTTCATCGTTCTCGTGCTGCTCATTCAGCAGTTGGACGGCAATATCCTCGTTCCTCTCATTCAAGGGAACAATACGGGCATCAGCTCCCTGGCCGTCCTCATTTCCATTACCGTCATGGGCGGTTTCTTCAAGATCCCCGGCATGATCCTCGGTGTACCCATTTTCGCCGTGATCATCGAGCTTTGCAAGCGTGCCATTGAAGATAGGCTCCGTAAGCAAGAGAAGGACACCGATACCACCCACTACTACCGTAAGGGAGCCATCGGTAACGCCGAGGAAGAGGTGTACTACGAGCACGCCCACTGGAAATACAAGTACGATCATTCCAGGCTGAAGATCTACGTGGACAAAGCCATGGTCGCCTTGGCCCGTCTCCGCAAGCAAAAGGACACCGCTCCCCCCTGCCCGCCTTCCGATGAGGCTGACAGTGATCCTTCCGACACCGACGGGGACATCACCGCCTGATTCCCTATCCATTCGTTCCAAAATTCCCCGCGCGTCCCTTCTGTGGCCGCGCGAGAGCACACATATCATTCCCTTTGGAGGTTATTCATCATGGATCAACAGAACCGTCGCCGCACGGGCGGCATTTCCGTAGAGACAGCTCACATTTTCCCCATCATCAAGAAGTGGCTGTACTCCGAAAAGGACATTTTTCTCCGCGAGTTGGTCTCCAACGCCGCCGATGCCGTCACCAAGCATAAGCGTCTCATCTCCCTGGGCGAGATCGAGGGAAGCGATGAAGACAGCTACCGCATCACCGTCACGGTGGACAAAACCGCCGGCACGCTGACCGTTTCGGATAACGGTATCGGTATGACCGAGGAGGAGATCTCCCGCTACCTCGGCAATATCGCTCTGTCCGGTGCGCTGGATTTCATCAACAAGTATGAAAGCGAGCAGAAGGAGGGCAACTCCACAGGCATCATCGGCCATTTCGGTCTGGGCTTCTACTCCGCCTTCATGGTGGCAGATACCATCGAGGTCATCTCCCGCTCCTACACGGGCAGCGATACCACCCGCTGGGTCTGCAACGCCGAGGGCTCCTATGAGTTCACCGACGCCCCCTACTCCCTCCACCGCGGCACGGACATCATCCTCCACATCACCGAGGAGGAGGCCGAGTATCTGGGTGCCTACAAGATTCGGGAGATGCTGGAAAAGTACTGCTCCTTCATGCCCACCGAGATCTACTTCGTGGATGCCGACAAGGAGGACGAGCCCGCCGAGGCCGAGAACGGGGACAAGACCCCCGCCGAGCCCGCTCCCATCAACGACACCACGCCTCTGTGGCAGAAATCCCCCTCGGAGTGCACTGACGAGGAGTACAAGGAATTTTACCGCAAGGTCTTCCA
>JAZOOM010000078.1:0-3522 GCA_045655025.1 Eubacteriales bacterium
ATCACCAACAAGTACGACCAGGACAAGGAAAACTGCAAGGGGTTCTGATGCCTCTCGCACATAAAAAAGATACCTCTCGCACACAACCGGGCGGGAGGGGGTCTTTTTGTTGGTCATTACCCTTGAACCATTCAGCCGATATTTCAAATTGCAGTTTATCGGTGGGTTTGGACACGACGGATCGATATTGGATAACCTCTTGTAGGGAGCGACGCCCTCGTCGCTCCTAAACTAGAAAACCGCCGATTTCTTCTTGTCAAACAATGCTCCTACCCATTAAAGAAACAGAATGGTTGAGGTTTAGGAGCGACGAGGGCGTCGCTCCCTACAGGCGTGTGTGCCAACCGTAACATCCCGATAAACCCAAATTTGAAGGGCGGCTGAATCGTTACATTGGGGCTTATCGAAGTGCTACAAGATACACGCCGGGCAAGCTCGGCCGATACAAGATACAAGATATGGATACGGGAGCTGCCGTAAGGTTTCCCCTTGTGTCTTGTAATTTATATCTCAACGCAAAACCGCGATTTCACGTTTTGCGATCGGCTATCTCCATAACAGAAAATCTCCTCAACCTCTTGCAAATCCGTGAGATATATGCTATAATAGTATGAATACTTGTGCGAACCCGGTGTCAGCGATTGACGGTTGACGGACAACGGTCATCGGGAGAAAGGAGACCGCCATGTGGCTGTGTATTGACCGCGTTGAGGGAGAAGCCGTGGTGCTTCTGGATGACGAGGAGACGGTCTACCGTCTGGATCGCGCCGCCTACGCCGCCATGGTGGGCCGAGCCCCTGCTGAGTCGGACGTGCTGAAGGCCGAGATTGAGGACGGGCGGATCATCACCGCCGCCTACGACGAGGCCGAGACCGCCTCCCGGAAGGCCGCCGCAAAGGCGCGTCTGAATCGCATCTTCAGAAAAAAGTGACCCACGCCGTATCATCAGTATCCATCTACCATCATCACAAAAACAGGAGACTATCATGAACGGAATCGGAACCTGGAATCTGGTATCCTACCTCATTGAAAAGCTGGACGTGGGGGGCACCCCCACCGCTACTGCCGTCACACTGGGCGGCATTCTGCTCTGCATGATCATCCCCTACCTCTTGGGAAGCCTGAACTTTGGGGTCATGATCTCCCGAAGACGCTTCAACGACGACGTACGGACCCATGGAAGCGGCAATGCGGGCGCCACCAATATGCTCCGCACCTTCGGCTGGAAGGCCGCTGTCCTCACCATGGCGGGAGATATGCTCAAGGCCGTTGTGGCCGTGGGTCTGGGCTACCTCATCGTAGGCATCAACGCGCAAGTCACCGACGAGGCCGGCATGACCTACCGCATGGTGGATCAATTCGGCGCCGCCATCGCAGGCCTGTTCGTCATGCTGGGCCATATGTTCCCCATCTTCTTCAAATTCAAGGGCGGCAAGGGCGTGGCCACGTCGGGTATGGTCATCATCATGATGTCCCCCCTCACGGGCGCCATCTGCCTCATCGTGTTCCTCATCGTGGTCATCGGCACCCGCTACGTGTCTCTGGGCTCGGTCATGGGTCTGGTCTTCTACCCCATTGTTCTCAACGCCATCTCCCATGCCTACGACCCGCCCCGCAACTCCACCGCCTGCATGATATCCGTCCTCATGGCGACCTTGGTGGTATTCATGCACAGGGAGAATCTCAAGAGACTGATGAACCGAACCGAATCCAAGATCTCCTTTAAGAAAGCCCCCGCCGACGAGGCTGTCGCCGCAGCTCCCTCGGATATCCCCTCGGAGCCCAAGCCCAACCTTGGCAACGATCCCGCCGCCAAGCGCGTCGGCAATAAGAAGAACAAGTCCAAGAAATAATTCTGCCGGGAAATTTACATTACAGAAAAGAGACTGCCCATGGAAGCTCTCACCCCTGCCGCTACTCTGGCGGCCCTCATAGCCGACACCGCCGCGGCGGAGATCCTGTCCAAGGCGGTATTCTCCAAGCCCCACGACAAGACGGTATCCCGTATCACGCTCACCTTGAAAAAGGTCAAGGGGGAGACGGTACTCCAGTTGGAGCTCCTGCGAGTGGCCGACGTAGCGGATGCCGCCGTCAACGGCAAGAAGCCCGTACAGGCCTCCCACGAAAACCTAACCCTGACCGACGCCCCCGCAAAGCTGACCGCTCTGACGGCTGAATTCGACCAGATCAACCTCATGACCACCGCGGGAAGCTGTGAGCTCCGCCGCGCCAAGTCGGGCAAGGAGACCCTGCTGGGTGCTACCCCCATCCAAAGAGCACTGAACGGCAAAACCGATAAAGCACCCGCAAAGATCACCGTAGGGGGCAACGACAAGGCCAAGCGCCGCATCCTCACGGGTGCCGAGGCTTTCCTGATCGAGTTGGGTGTCAGCGATCAAAACGGCCGCGTCCACGATAAGAAGCAGGCCAAATACCGCCAGATCAACCGCTTTCTGGAGCTGATCCGGGACGTGGAATCCAATCTCCCCGCCGAGGGCACACTGAATATCGCTGATCTCTGCTGCGGCAAGAGCTACCTGTCCTTCGCGGTCTACCACTACTTCACCGCCATCAAGGGTCGTTCCGTCCGTATGGTGGGGGTGGACATGAAGGCCGAGGTCATGACCGAGTGCGATGCCATCGCCCGCAATCTGGGCATGGAAGGCCTGTCCTTCGTCTGCGGGGACGTGACGAGGTACGAGTTCCCCGAGGGCGCGCAGGTGCACATGGTCATCTCCCTCCACGCCTGCGACATCGCCACCGATATCGTGCTGGACAAGGCCACCGAATGGGGCGCGAAGGTCATCCTCTCCACTCCCTGCTGTCACCACGATCTCAACCGACGCCTGAACAGTCCTTCCCTGTCCTTCGTGGCCGAGCATTCCATGCTCCGTCAGAAGCTCTGCGACGCCGCCACCGACGCTCTCCGCCTCAAGAAGCTGGAGGCCAACGGCTACGACGTCACGGCATTGGAGCTCATCGACCCCGAGGAGACCCCCAAGAATATCATGCTCCGCGGCATTCGCAAGTATAACCCCGATTCTGCGCGGTGCAGAAAAGCCGCCGAGGAGTACGCCGCCGCCTATGAGTTTTTGACGGGGGAGAAGATCGAACTGTAAATTGCTGTTTGTCGGGCCGAAGGCCCGTCACGCCCCCGAAGGGGGCATATCGATCCGTCTCGGGCAACGCCCGAGCGGAATATCGAGTGCGGCGGGAAACGGCGCACATATCGAACGCCGAAAGGCGTATATCGACCAAACACTTTTTGTCGAAATGCACCCATTTGGGTGCCCGATATACCGCTCGGCCCCAGCCTTCGCGGTTCGATATGCCGCCCAGGCGGCTCGATATGCGCCCCTGCGGGCGCGAGACCCCACCGCCACCCCCCAAAATTTGAAACCACGAAAGGAGCCGCGCCATGGGCTTTTTCAAAAAGGTCGTCTCCCATTGGACAAAGAGCAAAGACCCCAATTCCCCCCGCTGCCGCCACGATATGGCCGAGAAGATCTGCGGCTACGCCAT
>JAZOOM010000079.1:0-5805 GCA_045655025.1 Eubacteriales bacterium
ACCCAACGCACCGATAAACCCAAATTCAAACACTTCACACCCGCCGGTGTTTTGATTTCTGAAAGGAGACACCCCTATGGAAACCAACCTTCCCCTGCAAAAAGCGGCCTGGATCTGGCCGGCCGCTGAATTTACCCGCAATCAGCGCGCGAATTTCTTCTTTCAAGTCGAGCTCGATACCCTGCCCGCATCCGCCGAGGCCGTCATCGGGTGTGAGACACGTTACTGGCTCTTTGTCAACGGCGAGCTGGTTGTCTTTGAGGGCGGCCTCTTTCGGGAGAGTACCCCCGGATGCGGCTACTGCGACACGGTGGATCTGACCCCCTACCTCAAGGCGGGGAAGAACGAGATCGCCATCCACGTCTGGTACTACGGCAACGGCGGCCGCAACAACAGCTTCTGCGGTAAGCCGGGTCTGATCTTCGCCTGCGAGGCGCTGGGACTGTATAGCGGCGCGGATACCCTCTGCTATACCGACACCGCCTACTACACCCCCGCTACCGAGCCTACGACCTACCTCTACGGCGGAGATCACACCGCCTACAATGCGTTGGTTCGTCCCTTCTCCCTCTGCCCCTCCAAGGAGGGCACGGGCAAGGCCGCAGTGCTGGGCGGCTACGGCGACGCGCCCTGGGGCGGCTTGGAAAAACGCCCCGTCCCCCTGCTGTTCTTTACGGATCGCATCCCCTGCGAGGCGGCTCGGGAGGGCGAGACCTACACCGTCTCCCTGCCCTACGCCATGCAGTTCTCTCCCTATATCAAGGTGAGAGCCAAGGGAGGGGAAGTGCTGGACATCCGCTCCGACCGCTACGGCGTCCGCGGCGGCCCCGGTGATACCCTGAACTGCTACTTCGGCCACCGCGCCGAGTATATCTGCCGCGAGGGGGAGCAGGAGTTCGAGATGTTCGACTGGATCTTCGGTGAGAAGGTCTACTTCCGCATCCCCGAAACCGCAGAGGTGCTGGAGCTGGGCTACCGCGAGAGCGGCTATGACAGTCAGATCACCGCTACCTTTACCTGCGACGATCCCGACGCGAATATCCTCTTTGAAAAGTGTGTCCGCACCCTCAAGGTCTGCATGCGGGAGAACTACATGGACTGCCCCGACCGCGAGCGAGGCCAGTGGATCGGTGACGTGTCGGTGCAGGCGCCCCAGATCGCCTACGTGCTGGATGGTAACGGTCTGCTCCTGCTCCGCAAGGCCATTTTCGATTTCATCCGCCTGCGCAAGGGCGACGTTCTGATGGGCAATCTTCCCGGAGACTGCTTCTGCGAGCTTCCTTCCCAGAGCCTCAACGCCATCAGCCAGTGGGGGATGATATCCTCCTACTACCAAGCCACGGGGGATAGAAGCGTGCTGGAGCTGGCCTTTGAGCCTGCTGTCGCCTACCTCAAGCTGTGGGAGACCGACGGCGACGGCGTGGTGATCCCCCGAGCCGGCAGCTGGGAGTGGTATGACCACCTCTTCAACTGCGACGGAGAACTCCTGAATATCTGCTGGTACTACTCCGCCCTGCGCTTTGCCCGCTTCATGGGGCAGGAGCTGGGTATCACCGCCCACGACGCCTTCATCGCCACCCGCATGGAGGCTATTGAGCGGGTATTTGAAGCCCGTTACTGGAAGGCCAAGGAGGGGTATTTCTCCTCTTCCTGCTTTGCCGATGACCGCGCCAACGCCATGGCGGTGCTGTCGGGACTTTGCTCCGAGGACAAGTATCCGCAGGTGCGGTATCTTCTCATGTCGGTGTTCAACAGCACCACCTACATGGAGAACTACGTCCTCATTGCCCTCTGTGAGATGGGCTACAAGGCGGATGCCTACCGCCGCATGATGTGCCGCTACCAGCCTCTCATCCGCAATGAAAACACCACCCTGTGGGAGGATTTCTTCCATCTGGGTACCCGCAACCACGCATGGACGGGCGGCCCCGCCACGGTGCTTTTGCGGTATTTCGCGGGGGTGCAGAGTGATCTGACGGCGAAGGCTCCTGCGGATATTGCGCCTCTGAAGCAGATCCGATGCTCCTTTGAGGATGGGGAGGGAAAGACGGTGGAGGTCAGTATTTCCTGAGAAGGAATGATTCCTGCAAGACCATAGAAATAACCGCCTCGGCTTTCGAGGCGGTTATTTCTTTTTCATATTCTGAAAATCACTTTTATGGGATTTGTCAATCCCACTTTTTCTTTGCATCCCCTTGCAAAATCCCTCAAAATATGCTACAATATATTCAGTTGCAATCAATCAAAGGAGTAAACACCATGCTGAAACGCTTCATCTCCTACTACCGCCCCCACAAGCTCATATTCACCCTGGATATGCTGGCCTCCCTGCTGGTGGCGCTGGTGGGCATCGTCTATCCCATCATCACAAGAGAGATGCTCAACGAGCTGATCCCGAACAAGCAGTACCGCATGATCGTATTCGCGGGTATCGGACTGCTCATTCTGTACATCGTCCGTATGATGCTGAACTTCTTCATCCAGTACTACGGTCACGTCATGGGTGTGCGGATGCAGGCGCAGATGCGCTCGGATATGTTCCGCCATCTGGAAAAGCTCCCCTACTCCTTCTACGACAACCACGAGACGGGTAAGATTATGTCCCGCATGACCAGCGACCTCATGGACATCAGCGAGCTGGCTCACCACGGCCCCGAGAACCTGCTCATCTCCTCCATTTCGGTTGTGATCTCCTTCGTCTACCTCTCCACCATCAATATTTGGCTGACCCTCATCATTTTCGCCTGCGTGCCCTTCCTCATCCTCATCGCTTCGGTGCTGCGAAAGCGCATGCGGGATGCCTTCATGGAGAGCCGCGTGTCCACCGCCCAGATCAACGCATCCCTGGAGAGCAGTATCTCGGGTATCCGCGTGACCAAGGCCTTCACCAACGCCGATAAGGAGGAGGAGAAGTTCGAGGAGGGCAACGGGATGTTCGTGAGTGCCCGCCGCAAGGCCTACAAGGCCATGGGTCAGTTCCACTCCATGACCTCCTTCATTACCGACATTTTCAACGTCATCATTCTCATCGCGGGCGGCCTGTTCCTCTACAACGGCGCCATTGATTTCGGTGATTACTCCGCCTTCATCGTATCCGTCAACCTGTTCATCGGCCCTGTCATGACTCTCGTCAACTTCATGGAGCAGTACCAGACGGGTGTCACGGGCTTTGAGCGCTTCGTGGAGATCATGGACGAAAAGCCCGAGGAGGACACCCCCGGCGCGGTGGATATCGGAGAGGTGCAGGGCGATATCGAGCTTCGCCACGTTTCCTACCATTATGACGAGAGCAATCCCGTCCTCAATGACCTGTCCTTGAAGGTCAAGAAGGGTCAGACCTACGCCCTTGTGGGCCCCTCGGGCGGCGGTAAGACCACCATCTGCCATCTGATCCCTCACTTCTACGACTGCGTGGACGGTGAGATCCTCATCGACGGCAAGGAGCTGCACACCGTGACCATGGCCTCGGTGCGCCGCAACATCGGCATCGTCCAGCAGGACATCTACCTCTTCAACGCCCCCATCCCCGACACCACCCTCTACGCCCGTCTGGCCGCCACCGAGGAGGAGGTCATCGAGGCCGCCAAGCGCGCCAACATTCACGATTACATCATGACGCTGGAGAACGGCTACGAGACGGTCATCGGTGAGCGCGGCGTTCGCCTGTCGGGCGGTCAGAAGCAGAGACTGTCCATCGCCCGCGTGTTCCTCAAGAATCCTCCCATCCTCATTCTGGACGAGGCCACCTCGGCGCTGGATAACACCACCGAGATCCTGATCCAGCAGGCTCTGGACGAGCTTTGCAAGGGAAGAACCACCATCGTGGTGGCGCATCGCCTGTCCACCATCAAGAACGCCGACGAGATCGCGGTGATCGCGGACGGGCGTATCGTGGAGCAGGGGAACCATGCCGCGCTGATGGAGCAGGGCGGGATGTATGCGGAGCTGTATAGTCTGCAGTTCCGTATGAATAATGGGGATTGAGAGGTAAATTGGGGATTATCGGGGAGGCTCCCATCACCGTAGGGGCGATTCATGAATCGCCCGCCGCCCCTAAAAGGCAAGGTGTACGAATGTTTTTCATTATACGGGCGATTCGTGAATCGCCCCTACAAACATTTGAAACTCCCCGACAAACCCCCATTTGAATCCCCCTCATACAAAAACGGAGCGCCCCCCACATCGGGAACGCTCCGTTTCTTATTCGTTTGTTCTGCCCACAAGAGCGAGATATTCCTCATAGGTCACCAGCAGCTTCAAGGCCTCCAACAAGGCGTTCGCACTCATGCCCTTGGGCAGCCCCACCTTCACGGCCAGCTCGTCCCGCTTCTGGGTACTGTTCGCCCCGCCCGTCAGCCCGTCCTCGAAGAAGTCCACTTTGGACAGAGGATTCTCGGCGGCGCGGGACAGGGGATCGCCCTCCTTGCTTGCGTAGGGAAGGAACAGATCGTAGAGCAGGGAATCCTCCATGCCCTCCACGCCCAGCGTCCCCGCCGCCGAGGCCTTTTCCTTGCGCTTTTCCTTGCCCTTGATCTGGGGGATGTACAGGGGGATGATCTTGTCCTTGGGAAGTATCCCCGACAGGTGGGAGCGGATGATCTTGCCCCCGCCGTCGCTGTCGGTCAGCACGATGAGGGGGGAGGCCGCCGCCAGACGGCGGAGCAGGAGCCGCTTTTCATCCTTTTTGAAGATGCCGAAGCCGTCGGTGACGATGATTTGGGCGTCGATGATGTTGGAAAGACGGATCTTGTCGTATTTGCCCTCCACCACGACAGGGTAGGGGATGGGGAGTTTATCTTTTTGGGACATGGCGTTTCTTCCTTTGGATCATGATTTCGAGGAAGGGAACGGGCGCACACGCAGGTGCGCCCCTACCTCTTTTATTTGTATGAAAGGTGTGCGGTAGGGGCGCACCTATGTGTGCGCCCGTGCTTGGGAGAAATTATCTTCCAAACACCATAAAATATCCCAACACCAGCGCGCCCAACGCAATGCGGTACCACCCGAAGGAGGCGAAGCTGTGCTTTTTCACGAAGTCCATGAGGAACTTGATGGCGGCAAGGGAGACTACGAAGGCGGTGACACAGCCCACGGCGAGGATACCCCACTCCAAGGCGGTGACGGTCACGCCCTCGGCAAAGAGCTTGACCACCTTGAGTAGGCTTGCCCCCAGCATGGTGGGGATGGCCATGAAGAAGGAGAACTCGGCGGCGGCGGCGCGGGAGCAGCCCAGGAGCATAGCACCCAGAATGGTAGAGCCCGAGCGGGAGGTGCCGGGGATGAGGGCAAGCATCTGGAACGCGCCGATGAGGAAGGCCAGCTTGTAGTCGATGCTGTCCACGGCGGTAACTTTGGCCTTGTCGGCGGGCTTGAACTTTTCGATGAGGATGAAGAGGATGCCGTAGACCACCAGGGCGATCGCCACGGTGACGTAGTTGTACAGATGCTCGTCCAGCCAATCGTCCAGCAGTACCCCCACGGCGGCGGAGGGGATCACCGCCACGCACACGCGGAGCCAAAGCCCCCAGGTACTCTTCTTTTCAAGGGACGTTTTGGAGGGGGCGAAGGGGTTGAGCTTGCGGAAGAACAGGACGATCACCGCCAGGATCGCGCCCAGCTGGATCACCACGTCGAACATTTCGGAGAAGGCGGGGGAGACGTTCAGGGGGCAGAACTCACCCAGCAGGATGAGATGTCCCGTGGAGGACACGGGCAACCATTCGGTGATGCCCTCTACGATGCCGAACAGCAGGGCCTTCAGAATTTCGAGAAATGCGGGCATGGGTCGTTTTCCTTTCTGTAAAA
>JAZOOM010000080.1:0-16424 GCA_045655025.1 Eubacteriales bacterium
AGGCTAATCCGTGATTTTAGCGCAGAGGGTCCACCTGTTCCCATTCCGAACACAGAAGTTAAGCTCTGCTGAGGCAACAATACTTGCTTGGAGACGAGCCGGGAAGATAGCTCATTGCGGATGCATTAAGTCCCGCGAATAACGGGGCAAGTTGGTATTTCTACCGCAGAGGGTCCACCTGTTCCCATTCCGAACACAGAAGTTAAGCTCTGCTGAGGCAACAATACTTGCTTGGAGACGAGCCGGGAAGATAGCTCAATGCCAACATCATCCGATACAGCTAACAGCATCTTGCGTTAGCTGTATTGGTCTTTATACCTCATCGGCACAAAACGCCGATCGAGGAGTTGTATTCCTCCTTAGCTCAGTCGGTAGAGCACCTGACTGTTAATCAGGGAGTCGTTGGTTCAAGTCCAACAGGGGGAGCCAAAAGCCATTCAAGTCTATATGCACCTTTAGCTCAGTTGGTAGAGCAACTGACTCTTAATCAGTGGGTCCCGGGTTCGAATCCCTGAAGGTGCACCACAAGACTTGAATGGCTTTTTTGTATTTTCCGGATTAAGAGACTCTCAATCAGAGGGTATGCTGGCGCGGGGTTCGAATCCCTGAAGGTGCACCATTGAATTTCATCAATTTTTTGGCGCAAATCGCAAGAAAGTATGGACAGTTGCTTGACATGAGGGCTTGTTTGTGATATAATATTATTAATGATGTTTGAGCAAGAACCAGTAACCGAAATGCCAGCAACAGAGAGTTGTCGGATGGTGCGAGACAATTGTTAGGATTTGGTGAATTCATCTTGTGAGTCGCGGATTGAAAATGGATCCTTCCGGGTCGATGAGTAGATTTGGCCGGTAGCGACCGTTATATCGCGTGGGTGTATCATATGCACTTCAAGAGGCTTTTGCTGTGAGGCAAAGGCGAAGCAGAGTGGTAGCGCGACATAGGTCGTCCCTGCGTTTTTCTACGGAAAAACGCGTTTTTTTGTTTCAGCAATTTCAAATATAAATTTTCAAGTACAAAGAGGAAAAGAAAATGAAGGAAAAATTAGACACATTATTGAAGGACGGTATTGCGAAAATCGACGCGGCGCAAACCGAAGCGGAGCTTCAGGACGTTAAGGTTGCTCTTCTGGGAAAGCAGGGAAGCATTACCGAGGTCCTCAAGGAGATCCCGAAGCTGGACGTGTCCCTTCGTCCCGAGATGGGTAAGGCGGTAAACAACGTCAAAACGTTGCTCACCGAGCACATTGAGGCGAGACGTGAGGCGCTCAAGCTCAAGGCATCCGCGATCCCCGCGGACTTTGACTGCACGATCCCCGGCTATGAGCCCAAGATGGGCGGTCTTCATCCCATCACGCAGATGTGCTATGATCTGAACGACGCGTTTCGTTCCATGGGTTTTGAGGTGTTCTCCGGCCCCGAGATTACGAGCGAGTACTACGCGTTCGACAATCTGAACTTCCCTCCCAATCACCCCGCCAGAGAGAGCATGGATACCTATTGGCTGGAGGGACACGATTCGGGTGCGGCCAGCGACAAGCTTTGCCTGCGTCCTCACCTGACGGGCGACAGCGTGCGCTATATGCAGACGCACAAGCCTCCCTACAGATTCGTGTATCCCGGCAGAGTGTATAGAAACGAGACCACCGACGCCCGTCATGAGCGCGCCTTCTTCCAGTACGAGGCACTCATTGTTGACAAGGACTTTACCTATACCGCCGGCAAGGTCATGATCAAGAGCATTCTTTCCAAGGTGTTCGGGCAGGACGTTCCCGTTCGTATGAGAGCCGGCTTCTTCCCCTTCGTTGAGCCCGGATTTGAGATCGATATGGGTTGTCTCGTTTGCGGCGGCAAGGGCTGCAGCGTGTGCAAGCACGTGGGCTGGATCGAGATCATGCCCGGAGGAACGCCTCATCCCAACGTTCTGCGCGCGGCCGGACTGGATCCCGACGAGTATACGGGCTTCTACGTGAACATCGGTCTTGACAGACTGGTTATGATGCGTTACGGTGTTGACGACGTGCGTTTGTTCCATAGCATGGATCTTCGCTTCTTGAAGCAATTCCACTAAGACGAGGCGAAAGGAGAATATCAGAATGAAATTATCATTGAATTGGATAAAGGATTACGTAAAGCTCCCTGATGACATGGATCTGACGAAGCTGGCTTACGATCTCACCATGTCCACGGTTGAGGTCGAGGGCGCGGAGGATCTGGCGGAGCGTTTTGAGAAGATCATCGTGGGTGACATCAAGGAGGTGCTTCCCCATCCCAACGCGGACAAGCTGCGCGTTTGCCGTGTGGATATCGGCGGGGGCGAGATCAAGGACATCGTCTGCGGCGGATCGAATCTTGAGGTCGGCATGAAGGTGGTTGTTGCCTGCCCCGGCGCTATGGTGCGCTGGCACGGCGAGGGTGATCCTGTGGAGATCAAGAACGCCAAGCTTCGCGGCGTGGAGAGCTTTGGTATGATCTGCGCGTCTGTGGAGGTGGGTCTTGCTGACCTGTTCCCCGCGGCAGAGGAGCATGAGATCATGGACGTGACGGCCATTGACGTTCCCGCGGGTACGCCTATTGCCAAGGCTTTGGATCTTGACGACATCATCCTGGAGATCGACAACAAGTCCATGACCAACCGTCCCGACCTGTGGGGTCACTACGGCATCGCCAGAGAGCTGGCCGCTCTGTATGATCTTCCCCTCGTATCCTTTGATCCCTACGTTCCCGAGACCGCCCAGGAATACGACGTAAGAATCCTGGACGAGGAGCGTTGCCCCCGTTACATCGGCGCGCGGGTGGAGGGTCTTTCGGTTAAGCCTTCTCCCTACAAGATGCAGAGCCGCATTTGGAGAGTGGGCATGCGTCCCATTAACGCTCTTGTGGACATTACGAACTACGTCATGCTGGCGACGGGTCAGCCCACCCACGTATTTGATTCCAACCACATTGTTGATCACATTGAGGTCAGACGCGCTGAGGCTGGTGAGACGCTTCGCCTGCTCAACGGGAAAGACCTGGCTCTGAGCGGGGATGATCTGGTCATCGCAGACGAGGAGGGCGCTGTGGCTCTCGCGGGCGTTATGGGCGGCGCAAAGGATTCCGTTCTTCCCGACACGGATAGCGTCATTCTCGAGGTGGCCAACTTTGAGTCTCGCGGCGTTCGCCGCGCCGCGCTTCGATACGACAACCGTACCGAGGCATCCTCTCGCTATGAAAAGGCGGTGGATCCCGAGCGTTGCGATCAGGCTCTTTCTCTGGCTATGAAGCTTTTCGCGGAGCTGTATCCCGACATGAAGGTCACCGCGTTCAAGGATCTTTATAAGAAGAAGCTGGAAAGAAAAGAGATCGACGTTGAGTTTGAGTGGCTTGACAGACGTCTCGGCAAGCGCATTCCTCAGGAGATCGTGGCCAGGAAGCTGGGCACCATGGGCTATGACGTGACCTTTACGGAGACGGGTATGCACATCGTGGTTCCCACCTGGCGTTCCACCGGCGAAGTATCCATCAAGGCGGACATTATGGAAGAGGTTGCCCGTATGTACGGCTACGAGAATTTCGAGGCGACTACGATCACCACCTCCTTTGACGGCGCGATCAATCAGCTTGGCGTAGACCTTGTCCGTAGAGTGAAGGAATACCTGGCTTTCCGCTGCAACATGCAGGAAATTTTCACCTACCCCTGGATGTCTGACGAGTTTGTTCACGCGCTCATGCCGTCCACCGACGGTATTCTGGCACTGGCGACGCCTCCTTCTCCCACCGAGAAGTACGTTCGCTCCTCGCTTCTCCCCAATATCTGCAAGGCTATCGTGAAAAACGAGCGCAACTTTGATGAGTTTGATATTTTTGAGGAAGCGCAGATTTTCCTGGACAGCGATTACACCTCTGATTACGAAGGCGAAAAGCTGCCTGCACAGAAGAAGCATCTCGGATGCGCGTTTGTGGGCTCTTCCGATCGTATCGCAGAGCTCTTCCGCCGCGCCAAGGGTGTGATCGGCTCTATGCCTCGCTTCACCCACATGGAGGCCTTTACCTTTGAGAAGGTAGAAAAGCCTTACTGGGCAGACGAGACCGTATGGCTGAACATTATGCTGGGCGGCAAGAAGATCGGTGATTTGGCCCTTCTTTCCAAGAAGGCTGCTTTGGCTTGCGGTATCAAGGTGCTTTCCGCGGTTCTCGTGGAGCTGGATATGGATGCTCTTGTGCCCTTCAAGTCCAGAACCAACCGCTTTGTCCGTACCCCCGAGTTCCCCATGAACGATTACGATATTTCCTTCCTGGTGGATTCCATGGTTACGTGGAACGACATCTGCGGCGTTGTGATGGCCAAGAAGAACGAGCTCCTTCGCGACGTGAAGTTTGTGGATGAGTACAAGGGTAAGCAGATCCCCGCGGGCAAGAAGTCGGTTACCATTCGTCTGGTGATCGGATCCACCGAAAAGACCCTTACGGGTGATGAGATCGAGCAGGTCGCCAACAGTGTTCTGAAGCGGCTTGTGAAGAATGTGGGCGCCGAGACCCGCGCCAATTAAGCGACTCTCTCAAAATTCCGGGAAAATGAAAAGGAGACTGCTATGATGACGCAGGCATCGAACCGTAAACCGGCATGTGTGATCATTCTCGCCGGTCAATCCAACGCTGTGGGAGTGGGTCACGTGGAGTACCTGCCCCGACACTATTCCTCCGAGAAGATCGCGGAATACAATGGGGGTTATCCCAACATTCTCATCAATTATTATTCCCACAACATCAAGAGCAACGGCTTTATGCCCACGGGGCTTTATTGCACCGAGCTGAAGGGGGGCACTTTGGGGCCCGAGGTGGGGATGGCGGAGCGGTTGAACGCGCTGTATCCCGACCGTGAGTTCTTCATTGTCAAGTGCGCCACCGGCGGCACGTCCCTGTGGCGGGATTGGCTGTCTCCCTCGGGCGGGCCGGAGTACGATCCCAATGCCTATGCCGAGTCTCCCGAGATCGCTGTGCACAACGTGGACAACGGTCTTCCCATGCCCACGGGCTGGCATTTCAACGAGCTGGTGAAGATCACCCGCGAGAGCTTGGAATGGTTTGAGGCCAACGGTTACGAGCCGGAGATCCGGGGCTTCTGCTGGATGCAGGGGGAGGCGGATGCCTGCGACGGTACCACCAACGCGCTGTACGGCGGACGCTACGATGCTTTCGTGAAGGATTTCAAGGCGGCTTTCCCCGCCTACACGAAGGCCTGCGTGTTCGCGGATGCGGGGGTATCCACCACCTGGCCCTTCTACCGCGAGATGAACGCTTTCAAGGCGGAGTATGCGGCCACCCATGAGAACTGCGTGTACGTGGATACCATTGGGAACGGGCTGACGACCGCTCACGAGCCTGAGCCGCAGAACGATCCTTACCATTACGACGTGAACTCTACCATTGATTTGGGACATTTGTTTGTTCAGGCTGTGATGGAGGGTAGGGCGTAAGATCATATGCGTATCTAAGGGGACGGTTCTTGTGTGCCGTCCCCTTTTGGTTTGCGTGGGTTATGAGAGTGCGGTGATTGTTGAAACGGGAAGCAAATTAGGGTTTGGCGGTGCGTTGGGGGCACGGCAGGGCTCTGCATGCCGAGCAAGCTCGGCGGCACCCGCTTAAGGGACTTTTGAAAACCTCCTCGCTTTCGCTCGGGGCGAATTTGCCTTCGGCAAATATCGCGAGGCCCTTAAGAATCCCCAAAACTTTTAAAAAGTGTTATTAAATAATTCCTTTTTGAAAGTTTTTGGAGTTCTTAGAACCTTTTTTCAAAAAGGTTCTAAGCCGCCGGAGGCCGTGCTCCTTCGCACCGATAAACAGCAATTTGAAGCATGACTCAATGCTTGTATGCTGTCTTTTCCGAATCTGTTTTTGCCCTATTGACACTGTTCGTGGGATGTGATATAATGGCGGTAGGATCGAGCGCGGTATAGGCGGGGCGACGATCCATATTTTACACGGGAGGATTTTTTATGAAAAAGGCTGTCAGCGCGCTTCCCGAGGGGTATCGTGAGATCCTTTCGGTGGATTTGAAACAGAACAAGAAGCAGATGCTTTTGGTGAACGGGTTGGGACTGCTGGTCTTCTTCGCGTTGGCTATTCCCGTACATATGTTCTATCTTCCCTACACCTTCCTGGGAATCGGGGGAGTGCAGGCTTACCGGACGCGCATTGCCGTTCTGTTCGGCGGTATAGTGGTGTACGTCGTTCTCCATGAGCTTGTCCACGGCATTACCATGAAGATCTGCGGCACTAAAAAGGTGAAGTATGGCTTCACGGGGGTGTACGCCTATGCGGGGAGTGAAGATTTCTACTACAAGTGGCCCTATATCGTCATTGCCTTGGCACCCGTTGTGGTGTGGGGGATCGTATTGGGGATCATCAATTGCGTGGTTTCCCCTCCATGGTTCTGGGTGGTGTATACCATTCAGCTCATGAACCTGTCGGGGGCGGCGGGAGACCTGTACGTGACCGCCAAGTTCTCGGGGCTTCCCGAGAGCATTCTCATCCGTGACTACGGGGTGGGAATGCGGGTCTACGCGCCCGATACGGCTACCGACGGAGGGCAGCGGGAAGAATGACGGGAGTTTCTCCATGATGGAGGACGTGTATTCGGTAAATATTCAATCATGGGGAGGTAACACACGCTATGAGGGCTGAAAAGGGACAGACGATATTTGCGGTTTCGGACGTACATGGCTATTACACCGAGCTGATGGCGGCCTTGGAGCAGGCGGGATTTGACAGGGAGTGTGAGGAGCATATTTTTGTCAGCTGCGGAGATCTGTTTGACCGCGGACAGGAGAACGGGCAGGTATACGCCTTTGTAAAGAGCCTGGAGCGCAAGGTGCTCATTCGGGGTAATCATGAGGATTTTCTTCAGGATATTCTGGAGCGTGGAGGCATTCTGGACATGGACGTGGAGAACGGCACCGCCATCACGGTGGAGCAGCTGCTGGGAGAGAACGCGCTGGACGCGTGGGGCAACCTGGATCGGGAGGCCTGCGCGGCAGGGATCCGCGAGCTGGCCGCGTTTCTGGATTCCATGGTGCACTACTATGAGGCGGGGGAATATATTTTCACACACGGTTGGCTGCCCACGGTTTGTGAGGAACGATACCCGCGGGTGGATCCGGACTGGCGGAATGCCTCGGCCTCGGATTGGAGATGGGCTCACCTTTCGGAGTGGCAGCAATTCTACGGCGCGGGGGCGACCTTGGATGGGCGAACCATCGTATGCGGCCACCGCCCCTCCTATATGGGGTACTATTTTGATCCTATGCGGGCGAATGACTGTACCGAGATCTTCTACGGGAAGGGCATGATCGCTCTGGATGCCAATACTGTGCGGAGCGGACGTGTCAACGTGCTGGTTGTGGATCTGCCCTGACCTTGACGGCGCCGGGGCACTTGGTTGTTCGGGATCTGCCGGAGCGTCAGGCATGAATATATGCAAAAGGGGGACGGTTTTTCGGGGCTGTCCCCCTTTGGCTTGCGGGGACGTCGGAATCGGTATGCCGCGTGGTGATCGTTTGGCAGAATTGTTGCGCCGTATGGTATAAAAATGTGTCCGATTCATAAAATAAATATGAAAAAATTTCAAAAGATGTTGAAAAATCAAGAATAATATGGTACAATACACATGAGCAAGATCCGAAAGGAAAAGGCCTTTTGAAAGGAGTCGGCTCTTATGGAACAGAATCAAACCGAAAAGAAAACCAAAGCCCCGAAGAAGAACAACAAGAAATGGATCCGTCCCCGCCACAAGGTGGTGCGCAATATTCTGTACTACACTCTGGGTACTTACTGCAAGCTCTGCTACAACGCCAAGGTGGAGAAGTTCAAGGAATGGGAGGACAGACCCTACTGCATTCTTCTCAACCACGTGACCCCCTTTGACCAGTTCTTTGTGGGAATGTCGGTGAAGGGCAATATTTACTATCTGGCCACCGAGGATATTTTCTCCAAGGGTTGGGTCTCTGACCTGATCCGTTGGCTCATCGCCCCCATTCCGATCAAGAAGCAGGCGTCCGACGTGCGGGCGGTCATGACCTGCATCCGTGTGGCCCGCGAGGGGGGCTCCATCTGCATCGCTCCCGAGGGAAACCGCACCTACAGCGGCCGCACCGAGTACATGAGCCCTGCCATCATCCCTCTGGCCAAAAAGATGGGCATGCCCATCCTGCTGTACCGTCTGGAGGGCGGCTACGGTGTTATGCCCCGTTGGGGCGACGTGGTTCGCAGGGGAAAAATGCGTTGCTACGTATCCCGCGTCATCATGCCCGAGGAGTACAAGGACATGACCGATGACGAGCTGTACAGGATCGTGCAAGAGGGGCTGTACGTCAACGAGGCTTGCGTGGACGGAACCTACCGCCACAAGAAGCGGGCGGAGTATCTGGAGCGGCTGCTCTACGTTTGTCCCTTCTGCGGGCTTTCCTCCTTTGAGAGCCACAAGGACACGGTGAAGTGCCTGTCCTGCGGACGCAAGGCGACTTACACGGTCACCAAGGAGCTGGAGGGGGATTTCCCCTACCGCTTTGTGGCGGACTGGTATGACGCTCAGGAGGCCTTCATCAATCAGCTGGATGTCACCGAGGTAGAAGAGCCCTTGTACGTAGAGAAGGCTCGCCTTTCTGAGGTCATTCCCTACGTGAAGAAGAACGTTCTGGACAAGGAAGCCACCGTGGAGCTGTACGGTCACGGCATTGTGCTGAAATACGGAGGAGAGGAGAAGAGCTTTCCCTTCGACGAGCTGTTGGCGGTCACGGTACTGGGGCGCAATAAGCTCAATATGTATTTCGGGGACAAGATCTTCCAGCTCAAGGGAAGCAAGCGTTTCAATTCCGTGAAATACGTCCATCTTTTCCATCGCTACAGAAATTTGAAACGAGGTAACGAAAATGAGCAATTTTTGGGACTTTGAGGTATGGGGCTGGATGATTCTCATGGCCGTCCTTCTGGGCAGCCTTCTGGTGGGAAATGTCATCAAGAAAAGCATCCCCTTCTTACAGCAATCTCTGATCCCCACATCGGTGCTGGGCGGAGCCATTCTTTTGATCGTGGCCGCCGTTTACAAGGTCATTACGGGGGAGGTCATGTTTGACAGCGTTGCCTTTGGCGGCAACGGTACCTCCAATCTGGAGATTATTACATACCACTCGCTGGCTCTGGGCTTTATTGCCTCCTCCTTCAAGACAACGGGAGGGAAGCTCACCAAGCAGCGTTCGGCTGAGATCCTGAATACGGGTGTCACCACCGTTTCCACGTACCTCCTGCAAGCCATTTTCGGCATGGGCATTACCATGATCGCCGCCTTGGTCATCCAGGGCTTTTTCCCCGCCGCAGGCGTTCTGCTCCCCTTCGGATACGGTCAGGGTACGGGGCAGGCACTCAACTACGGCAGTATTTATGAGGTGGAGCACGGCTTTGCGGGCGGACGCACCTTCGGTCTGACCATTGCCGCTTTAGGCTTCCTGTCGGCGGCTATCGGCGGTGTCATTCACCTGCAATACATGAAGCGGAGCGGTAAGCTGGTCAAATCCAACCGCCGGGACGGTACCACTCAGAACGATCGGGTGGAGACCTACTTTGAGATCCCCATGCAGGAGAGCATGGACAAGATGACGGTACAGATCGCCCTCATTATGGTGGCCTACATGATGGCTTACGCCATCATGCTGGGGCTGGGCACTCTGCTGCCCGGCCTGCGCTCGGTGGTGTACGGATTCAACTTCCTGCTGGGTGTGCTGACGGCTACCCTCATCAAGGTGACCATGAACTTTCTGCGCAGAAAGCACGTCATCCGCAAGAAGTATACCAACAATTTTCTGATGACCCGAACCAGTAATTTCTTCTTTGACCTCATGGTGGTGGCCGGTGTGGCCGCGATCCGTTTGGATCAGCTGGAGAGCTACTGGGGCATCATCCTCATTCTGGGTGTTGTGGGTTTGATCATCACCTACGTGTACAACCGCATCGTGGCCAAGACGCTGTTCTCCGATTACGCAGAGGAGCAGTTCCTCATGATGTACGGTATGCTGACGGGTACGGCCTCCACCGGCGTGATCCTGCTTCGCGAGGTGGACGGTGATTTCAAGACCCCTGCATCGGACAACATGGTCTTCCAAAATTTCCCCGCCATCGTTCTGGGCTTCCCCATGATGTTCCTGGCGACGCTGGCACCCGTGAAGCCGATTTTGACCATGGTGATCTTTGTGGTCTTCTTCACGGCACTCAATGTGTTCCTGTTCCGCGACAAGCTGTTCCGCCGGAGGTCTAAAAAGTAAGGAATATCCCCATAAATTGAATATTTTCGGCCTTTTTCATAAAAACACTATATGAAAGAAAGAGAAATTCGGGAATATCACTTGACAAGGCGCGGGGTGTGTGCTATAATGACAACGGATCCCGGTGCTTTTGCGGCATTGGGATGATCACTGAATATTGAAAAGGAGAAATAGTATGGCAGAGCAAGATATGAAGAAGGCTGTAGAGGTATACGAAACACTGTGCAGCATGCTGGACAACATCAACTGGAAGTATGAAAAGATCGAAGAGAAGCTGATGATCAAGAGCGGTGTCAAGGGTGAGGACCTTCCCATTGATTTCATCATGATCGTGAAGCCTCGCAATCAGGTAGTTCAGTTCATCTCCTCCATGCCCTTCAATATGCCTGAGGATAAGCGCGTAGAGGGTGCTATTGCCGTGTGTACCGCCAACTACGGTATTGTGGACGGTTGCTTTGACTACGATTTGTCCGACGGTCAGATCCTCTTCCGTTTGACCTCCAGCTACCGCGACAGCCTGCTCAGCGAGGCACTGTTCGAGTATATGGTCATGGTTTCCGCGTCCACCATTGACAAGTACAACGATCGATTCTTCATGCTGGCCAAGGGTATGATCTCCCTTGAGCAGTTCATTGAGATGGACGGCGAATGATCTTTGAATTGAATAACGCAAAAGGAAGCGGGTATGCGTGTGCCCGCTTCCTTTCATGAAAAGGGAACTGTTTGCCGATGGTTTGGGGTATCTCCCTCAATTCCGCGAGATCCGAACGTCTGTAAGGGGGCGTTCGGGTCTTTTTCGCCGTACTGTAGGATTTTCGGAAAAGTTCTTGCATTTCGGCGGGGATTGTGGTATAATGTAAGCTGTAAAACTACGGAAAAGAACGAGGTACTCAAGTGAAATCATCCAATGATATGACTACAGGGACTCCCTGGCAAAAAATTCTGATCTTTACTCTGCCTATGCTGCTCGGCAACATCGCCCAGCAGCTCTACAACACGGTGGACTCCATCGTGGTGGGCAAGTACATCGGTGACAACGCCCTGGCGGCGGTGGGCTCCTGCGGCCCCATCGTGAATATGCTGCTGGTGCTGTTCATCGGCATCTCGGCGGGTGCCAGCATCATGGTGTCCCAGTATTTCGGCGCACGGAATCGGGAGGATCTGTCCCAGACCATCGGTAACTGCATCACCGCCACCGTCATTTGTTGTGCGGCGCTGATTCTGGTGGCTACCCCCCTCATCCGCCCTGTGCTGGAAATGCTCAATACCCCCATCTCTATTCTGGATTGGTGCGAGGACTACCTGAAGATCTGCCTCTGGGGCATCGCGGGCCTGGCCTTCTACAACATCCTCAGCGGTATTCTCCGCGGTATGGGCGATTCTGTCTGGCCTCTGATCTTCCTTCTTGTGGCTACCGTTATCAACATCGCGCTGGATATCTACTTCGTGGCCGTGGTGCAGATGGGCGTGGCAGGCGTTGCGCTGGCCACCATCATCGCCCAGCTCGTGTCCGCCGCCCTGTGTATGGTCAAGCTGGCGGTCATGCGGAAGGACTACGACTTCGGCTTCAAGTTCATGATCCCCCGCGGACGCTACATCAAGACGCTGGTGCGCCTCGGTCTCCCCTCGGGTCTGACCCAGGCCATCTTCTCCTCGGCTATGATCATCGTCCAGTCCCTGACCAACCAGTTCGGCGAGCAGTTCATCGCCGCCAATGTGGTCATCATGCGCGTGGACGGCTTCGCCATGATGCCCAACTTCTCCTTCGGCACGGCGCTGACCACCTACGCGGGCCAGAACGTGGGCGCGGGGCTGTACGACCGCGTCACCAAGGGTGCCAAGCAGGGTCTTGCCATGGCCGTGGGCTGTTCTGCGGGCATTACCGTCCTGATCCTGTTCTTCGGTAAGCACCTCATGCACCTGTTCACCGAGACCCAGGATCTGGTGGATCTGAGCTACCGCCTCATGATGATCCTCGCCGTGGGCTACATCGCCATGGCCGTGACCCAGTCCCTGTCGGGCATCATGCGCGGCGCGGGCGACACCATGACCCCCATGTGGATCTCCCTCATCACCACCGTCGCCATCCGCGTGCCTGTGGCCTACGGCATCGCATGGTTGACCTCCCCCACCGGCAACCCCGCCGACGGCATGAAGGAGTGCATTCAGATCTCCCTGCTGGCCTCTTGGTGCATCGGTGCGGCGCTGACTGCCATCTTCTATAAGATGGGCAAGTGGAAAAATAAGCGCATCAAGCAGTAATCCCCTCAAATATTAAATAATGGAGGCGACCTATGAATAAGCGTTTTTTTGTAACTCTGTTGGCGATCCTGACTCTCCTGCTCTGCCTGTGTCTGGCCGTGAGCTGTACGGCAGATCCCGCTACCTCCGATACCACCGATGCGGTCGGCACTTCCGAGCCGACTCAGCCCGTGACGGATGCCCCCACCGAGGCTCCCACCGATCCCGCGACCGAAGCGCCTACCGAGACGCCCACCGAAGCTCCCACGGAGGCTCCCACCGAGCCTGAGATCCTCTGGGAGGTGGACACGGGTATCTTCAACGAGGGGAAGGTGACCTACGTCAAGGGCGAGGACGGCAGTATCACGGCAACCCCCACTGAGGGGAATTCTCTGGGTCTGGACGTCACCGACAAGACCGATCTGGTCTCCATCTGCTATTCCATCTGGTTCGACTTCGTCCTCCGCAAGTCGGACACGGGGGTGGACTACTACCACGATATCTCCCAGATTCTGGCGGGCAATAAGGACTGGGGCGGTTCTCCCTCCTTCCACTACTGGGCCAAGCCCGCGCTGGGATACTACTGCAGCTCCAACCGCGAGGTTATCCGCACCCACATGACCCAGCTCTACACCGCGGGTGTGGATTTCATCATTCTGGATCATACCAATCTGGGCTACGGCCTCATCGAGAACCCCACCGAGAAGAACCTCATGGTGGACGCCCCCATGATCGCCCTGTTCGAGACCATCATGGAGATGCGCGCCGAGGGACTGGGCACTCCCTACGTGGTGGTCTGGGTCGGCGGCGGCGGGGATGCCCGTCTCTACCAATACCTGTACGACAACTACTACGGGCAGGAGAAGTGGGCGGATTGCTTCGTCTACTGGGACGAGAAGCCCTTCCTGCTGACCACCTTCTACCACGACGAGACCAACCCCGCGCCTGCCGAATTCACCGTCCGTTGCATGGGCGGACTGCAGGATCGCACCGCCTGTGTCAAGCAGGGTAAGTGGAACTTCCTCCACTTCAACAACGCTAAGTACTGCACCGAGAACGCCGCGGGCGAGGCCGAGCAGATCGGCGTGTGCGTGGCCTCTCAGGAGACCTACATGTCGGCGGATACCGCCCACGGCCGTATCGGCGGCCTTCTGTGGTACGCCCAGTGGAACAGCGCCTTCAAGTTCCGTCCCAAATTCGTGACCCTGACGTGGTGGAACGAGTGGACGGCTCAGCGTCTCTACATTCAGGGCGGCCACTACGACGGGCAATACCACTTCACCGACGCCTACTCCCCCGAGTGCAGCCGCGACATCGAGCCCATGGAGGGCGGTCACGGGGATCAGTACTACCGCTGGATGATCGAGTACGTCCACGCCTACAAGAACCACAGGGATTGTCCCGTGCTGGTGGAGGAGGAGTACCGTCAGTACCTCGACAACTTCATGAAGGAATACGAAAAGGGAACCAGCCTGCGGAAGGATCAGCTGGAGCCTTGACTATAAAAAGACCCGCCTCCCAAACGGAAGCGGGTCTTTGTCGTTATACGGGGAACGAGGCCGAAGGATCAATCCTTCTTCAGCTCGGCCAGAATAGCCTTCAGAAGATCCTCGGTGGTGGGGTTGGCGAGGCGGTCAAGTCTTGCCTGCTCCTCGGCGGCGGCGGCAGCCTCGGCGGCGGCCTTTTCAGCCTTGGCGGCGTACCATGCGGCGACGGCGGCCTTGTCGCGAACCTTCTCGCCCTCGGCCTTCATGGCCTTGCGGTCAGCCTTGGGAATCTTTCTCTTCTTGGCGTTATTGGCGGCTTCCTTCTGGTTGTCGCGGATGCGGTTGAAGGCGCGGACGATGCAGAACAGGACGAAGGCGATGAGGAAGAAGTTGATGATGGCGTTGATGAAGGAGCCCCAATCCAGATAGATGGAGTTGGCCAGATCCAAGGTTTCGACGCCTGCCTCGTCTACGGTGTAGGCGGGAAGGAGCATGGTGTGGATCTCGGCCAGCGTGTCCTTGCCCAGAAGGATGGCCAACAGGTAGTTGATGAGAGGCTTGAGGATGAAGTTGCTCAATCCGTTGACAATGGCCGTAAAGGCACCGCCTACGATGACACCGACGGCCATGTCCATGACGTTACCGCGGGTGATGAACTTCTTGAATTCAGCGAAAAAATTCTTCATGGGGCATTCTCCTTTTTGTTTTTGCCGTTTTTTAAGCGGCTTGTGTGATTCCATTATACAACACAATCCCCGCCGTGTCAAGGGATTGTGACAAAAATCGAAACGATATTTGAATAAAAAATGACCCCGTCGAGGCTTGACGGGGTCGAATCGTTTATTTACAGCGGCGCGTCTTCGGCCACCAGATGGCTGAGGGTCACGATGCCGTGCTGGTCGAGAATGCTTTCGGCGGCCTCGTTGTCCTCCACGCGGAAGACCACGCAGGCCTTGCCGTGGGAGCGGGTCATAAAGGCGTAGGTGTACTCAATGTTCACCCCGTGGCTTGCCAGAATGGATACCACCTTGGCCAATCCACCCGGCTCGTCGGGGATCTCCACGGCGGTGACGTGGCTGACGTTGACCAGGTAGCCTGCCTCACGCAGGGCGTTGCAGGCCTTGGTGTTGCCCTTGACGATCATGCGCATGATGCCGAACTCCTGGGTGTCGGCGATGGACATGGCGCGCATATCCACGCCCGCCTCGGCCAGAACGTTGACCAGCTTCTCCAGAGATCCGGGCTGGTTGGCTACGAATACCGAAATCTGCTTCAGTGCCATTGTGCTGTTTCCTCCTGCTATAAAGATGCGAAACTGTATGTCATACCTGTTTCGTTGTTGAAGGTTTTTGGGATTCTCAAATCCTTTTTGCAAAAAGGATTTGAGCGGGTAGCGGAGCGGCGACACGGTAGTGAATGACTGCCGGTGGCAGTCAGAGCCGTGTCGTGACCGAGCCGCAGCGAGACCAGGGGCAGAGCCCCAATCAATCATGCAGCTTTCTCTTGTCCTTCACGCGGACGGCCTTGCCCTCGGAGCGGGCGATGGTCTTGGGGGGGACCAGGTGGACGGCGGGATTGATGCCCAGCATGATCTTCATGGCGTTCGCCAGAGACTTCTCGGCGGCTGTGACGGCCTTGACGGTATCCGAGAACTGCTCCTCGGAAAGCTCTACGTAGACGTCCAGGGTGTCGTTGTTGTTCACGCGATCCACCTCGATGAGGTAGTTGGGGGCGTAGCCCTCCTGCAGGAGTACCGTCTCGATCTGGGAGGGGAATACGTTGACGCCGCGGATGATGAGCATATCGTCGGAGCGGCCCATGGGCTTTCTCATGCGGATGAGGGTACGGCCGCAGGAGCACTTCTCACGGGACAGCATGCAGATGTCGCGGGTGCGGTAGCGCATCATGGGGAAGGCTTCCTTGTCGAGACAGGTGAAGACCAGCTCACCCTTCTCGCCGATGGGAAGAACCTCCTCGGTGTCGGGGTCGATGATCTCGGCGATGAAGTGATCCTCGTTGACGTGCATGCCCTCCTGCGCCTCGCACTCGAAGGACACGCCGGGGCCGGAGATCTCGGTCAGACCGTAGATATCGTAGGCCTTGATGCCCAGAGACTTCTCAATGTCGCGGCGCATCTCCTCGGTCCAGGGCTCGGCACCGAAGATGCCGGCTCTCAACTTGTTATCCTCGGGCTTGTAGCCGCGCTCCTTCAGGGACTCGCCCAGGTAGGCGGCGTAGGAGGGGGTGCAGCAGAGGACGGTGGAGCCCAGATCCATCATGAACTGGATCTGCCGCTCGGTGTTACCCGAGGACATGGGCAGGGTCAGGCTACCCACCTTGTGGGAGCCGCCGTGGAGGCCCGCGCCGCCGGTGAACAAGCCGTAGCCGTAGGCAACCTG
>JAZOOM010000081.1:0-3838 GCA_045655025.1 Eubacteriales bacterium
AAGTCCGACTCCCCCGCCGCCATCCGCGAGATGAAGGATATGGGTCTGCGGGTGGTCATGCTGACGGGTGACAACCGAAAGACCGCCACCGCCATCGCCCGCGAGGCGGGGATCGACGAGGATTGCGTGGTAGCAAGTGTCCTCCCCGACGGCAAGGAGGCGGTCATCCGCGACCTGCAGCGGTACGGCAAGGTGGCCATGGTGGGTGACGGCATCAACGACGCCCCCGCCCTGACCCGCGCCGACGTGGGCATCGCCATCGGGGCAGGCACCGACGTGGCCATCGACACCGCCGACGTGGTGCTGGTGAACTCCCACCTCTCCGACGTGCCCGCGGCCATCCGCCTCTCCCGCGCGACCCTGCGCAATATCCGCGAGAATCTGTTCTGGGCGTTCTGCTACAACACGCTGGGCATTCCTTTGGCGGCTGGCGTATTCATAACCCTCTGGGGCTGGGAGCTGAACCCCATGTTCGGAGCGGCGGCCATGTCCCTGTCCAGCTTCTGCGTGGTGTCCAACGCCCTGCGGCTGAATCTCGTGAACGTACGCAATCCCAAACGATATTGCCGCAAGGCCAAGACCTATCCCCCCATCACCATTGAAATACAAGAAAGTGAGGATATTCCTATGAAGAAGACCATGAAAATCGAAGGCATGATGTGCCCCCGCTGTGAGGCTCACGTGGTCAAGGCCTTGAAGGCCATTGAGGGCGTGGCTGATGCCGTAGCCGACCACACCGCAGGCACCGCCGTAGTGACCCTCTCCGCTCCCGTGGAGGATGCCGTACTGAAGGCCGCCGTGGAGGCGGAGGAGTACGCGGTTCTGGGGATCGAGTGAGTTGCTTTCCATGAAGATCACCTGTCTGCTGGAAAACACGGCCGCAGCCCCCGCCGTTGCCGCTGAGCACGGTCTCTCCCTCCATATTGAAGTGGGCAACCGCCGCATCCTGTTCGACATGGGGCAGACCGACCTCTTTGCCCGCAACGCGGAGGTCTTGGGCGTGGATCTCACGAGGGTGGATACCGCCATTCTCTCCCACGGCCACTACGACCACGGAGGCGGCCTTTCGGCCTTTCTGGAGATCAACAAGACCGCCCCCGTGTACCTGACGGATGCCGCCTTTCTCCCCCACTACAACGGAACGCAAAAGTACATCGGGCTGGATACAGCCCTGGCGGCACATCCCCGCCTCCGCCGCGTAAGCGGTGACGTGGATCTCGGGAACGGTCTGACCCTGCTTACCCGTGGGAAGCGCCCCCGCAACCACTCCCTCGGCAGCTTCGGCCTCACCGAGCGGGTGGGAGACACCTTCATCCCCGACGATTTCCGCCACGAGCAGTACCTTTTGATCCGCGAAAACGGAAAAAGCGTCCTGCTGAGCGGTTGCTCCCACACGGGGATCCTCGATATTGTGGAGTGGTTTGCCCCCGACGTGCTGGTCGGTGGGTTTCATGTGTCCAAAATGGCGCTTGGGGAGGAGCTAACCGCTCTTGGGGAGGCCTTGGCCGCCCACGGTACGGACTATTACACCTGCCATTGTACGGGGGAGGCGCAGTTCGCCTTCCTGCGGGAAAGAATGCCGCGGCTTCGGTATCTGGCGGGAGGGCAAACAATTTGCCTGTGACCCCTCATAAAGCGCAAAGACCACCCCAAAAACGGGGTGGTCTTTGCTATTCGGGCAAAAGGAGAAATTCATTTAGGGATTCGCGCTCTGCTCCATAACACGGAAGGCGGTCACGCCCGCGACATCCCACCGTTCCTCAAAGGTATTCCCCATTTTATTGACGTATATATAGTGCAGAACCAGCTTATACTCCCCCGGCTCCAGGGGCAGATAGGTGTGAGAGGGGTTTGCCGCGGGGTGGCTGTCCCAAAATTCGTCTCCCAGATTGGCCGTGCCTCGATTTCCTGCGTGATAGGTGATGATCTTGGTCTCCTTGCCGTCCTCAACGCGGTAGAAGACCCAGCACAGCCTGCGCTCCGGGCGGGAAAGGGTCTCTCCCTCCTTGGCCTGAATGCTGACGATGCACATATCAATATCCGCAGGAAGAACACAGCTCTCGTAGGTGCCGTAGTTGATGGCGATATCCGCGAAGGGGATGATGTGGTGGTTGCCCACGGCCTCGTTCCACGTCACGTGGATATCCTCCGCGGTGGGGACGGGGGGAGCAACGGTCTCGTTCTCATAGGTAAAGTCCATCCGCAGGGACCATTCCATGCGCTTGTAATGCCCCGAGGCACCCGACTCCATGCCCAGCGTATCTGCCAGCAGGGGGAGAATGGAGATGTGGGAATTCGTATCCTCGCTCGACCAGATACCCTTCAGGCTCACGCCCTGCAGTCTGCCGTCATGCGAGGCGGTAGCGGTGACCGTCATCTCCTGCAGAGTATTGGCGAAGAAGGATTTCTCCCCCGCCCCCACGACGGGCTCGGCCAGGGTGACCGTGTAGGCAGAGCCGTCCGACGCCGCTGTGATAGAAGAGAACAGGGTCTCGGCGGCGGGGAGCTCGGTGATGAAGTTGGAATAGGTCTCCACGTCCGCGGGAGTCACACCGGTGGAAAAGCTGTGGTTGATGGCGGCGATAAGGGTGGCCACGCGGTTCTCGTTCAGGGAAATGCGGAGCTGCTCCCCGTTCTCCCGCCAGTACAGGATACCATCGGCGTAGGTCATCTCGCGGCCATGGCCGCCGTTGAGATCGGTCATGGTGATCCCCGTCAGCTCCCCGTCATGGGACAGGCGCAGGGACAGACCGTAGTCCATACCCTCCATGTTGTCGTTCAGCACGGTCACGCTGCCGACAATATGGATCTGGCGGTGGGTCCGGCGGCTCGTCGTGTCGCAGAGAGCATCCCAAAGAGCGGCAGGCTCAAGGGCAGACAGGTCGGGAGTCGTCTCGGCGGCAGTATCCTCGGTACTCCCGAGGGTATCAGCAGGGCTGGAGTTATCGGAGCTGTCGGAGCTATCCGAGCCGCCCGGAGCACCCGAGCCGTCGCAGGACGCGGTGCAAAGAATAAGAGCAAAAACGGCAAAGAGCAGAATCAGAACTTTCCATAAACGTCTGTTGCGTTTCATATTGATTACCTCCACAAGTATGTAGTCAGACCATGTGCGGGTCTATTATATAAGACACGAAAAAAAGCAAAACCTTTCAGGATTTTTGTATTTTTTCAAAAAATTTGAAAAAATTTTGATTTTGATTACAAGATTTCATTTTTTATAAAATTTCCGTTTCGATAACGAAAACAATCTCATTCTCGGTCTGCGGGGCAGGAGCTCTTTCGCGGTAGATATACTCCACTCCGCTGATCTCTCCGTGGCTGTTCTCCCAGATGCGCAGGGTTTTGACCCGCTCCCCGGGTGGATTTTCCTTTGCCAGAGCCGAGAGGCAGTCATACCACGCCGTAACCTCGTCCACCGTAACGGTACCGCCGATGGCGGTGCCTGTTCTTTGGTGATAGAGTTTCAGAGGATACGGGTGTCCGCCTGCTTTTGCTTTGCGGCGATCTCCTTTTGCTCATCATAGGTGGTTTCGGCATGACAAGACAGACAGAAAAAAACGGACTCTGTAACCGCAATCGAGCCTTTCGGCGCAGTGTTCTGATCGAAGATCTGATGATAGGCGTTGTCGTAGCCAGGTTCGCCGGGACTCAATACTCGCTTGATGATCTTGATCTTCAGCGGCTCGCCGCATTTGTGACAGTAGAACTTCTGAATCAGCATGACGAGGGGGATAGATGCAGTGGCTCCGGATTTCATAGTGGATTCTCCTTAATAAATAATATTGGATAAATAATATTGGACAATTGCATAATTTTGAAAATTGCTGTTTATCGGTGC
>JAZOOM010000082.1:0-3382 GCA_045655025.1 Eubacteriales bacterium
CGGTCTGCTCCATATGGAGATCATCGAGGAGAGACTGGAGCGTGAGTTCAACCTCGACCTCATCACCACCGCCCCCAGCGTTGTCTATGAGGTCACCCTCACCAGCGGGGAGGAGATCATCGTGGACAACCCCTCCAACTACCCCACCAATGACCTCATCAAGGAGGCCCGCGAGCCCATCGTGAAGGCCAACATCATCACCCCCACCGAATTCGTGGGCGGTCTCATGGATCTCTGTCAGGATCGCCGCGGTACCTTCATCGACATGAAGTACCTCGACCAGACCCGCGTGGAGCTGCACTACCACCTCCCCTTAAACGAGATCATCTACGATTTCTTCGACGCGCTGAAATCCCGCTCCCGCGGCTACGCCTCTCTGGACTACGAGCTCTTGGGCTACGGGCCCTCCAAGCTGGTGAAGCTGGACTTCCTGCTCAACGGCGAGCAGGTGGACGCCCTGTCCTTCATCGTCTACGAGGAGAAGGCCTACGGCCGCGCCCGCAAGGTGGCCGAGAAGCTGAAGGACAACATCCCCCGCCAGCTCTTTGAGGTGCCCATTCAGGCCGCCATCGGCTCCAAGATCATTGCCCGCGAGACCGTCAAGGCCATGCGCAAGGACGTGCTGGCCAAGTGCTACGGCGGTGACATTACCCGTAAGAAGAAGCTCTTGGAGAAGCAGAAGGAAGGTAAGAAGAAGATGCGCCAGCTGGGCTCCGTGCAGGTGTCGCCTGAGGCGTTCATGGCGGTGCTTCGTCTGGATAGCGACGATCAGTAAGGCCGATATCGTATATTTACTTCATACAGAAAAGAGAATTCAAAATCATGATGAAAAGCAATCGTAAGCTGTGTATACTCGCCGTATTGTGCTTGATACTTGGAGTCTGTCTCCTCGTTGCCTGCAATACGTCCGATTCCCCGTCCGAGACGACCGATACAGAGAGTGATGTCACGGCGGAAGTGACGCAACCGTCTGAAACGCCGTCCGAAACGACGACAGACCCCTCCACGGAAGCCCCCACCGAAGAGGGCACCGATGGTGCAACGGAAGCCCCCACCGAAGAGCTGACAGGCTGGGAGCAGGATACGGGAAAATTCAACGATGGCATTGTGGACTACACCAAGCAGGACGGAACGGTCGTAGCCACCCCTACCGAGGGACATACGCTGGGGCTGGATATCACCCATAAGCAGGATCTTGTGTCCATTTGCTATACCGTATGGTTTGACGCGATCCTGGGTAAACAGGGCGGCACGGTCGATAGCTGGAACGACGTGTCCGAGGTGCTTGCAGGCAGACAGGATTGGGGCTCTTACGCGAGCTTCCACTACTGGGCAAAGCCTGCGGCAGGCTATTACGCCAGCTCCAACACCGAGGTGATCCGCACCCATATGACCCAGCTTTACACCGCCGGCGTTGATTTTATCATCGTTGACCTGACCAACGCCCACGACGGCTACTTGACCAACGGGGCGTATACGCCGTATATCAAGCAGCCCTTGGATGCCCTGTTCTCCACCATCATGGAGATGCGCGCGGAGGGCTTGGGCACGCCCTACGTCGTACTGTGGGTCGGCGACTGGGTCGGCGAGAGCAAGGGACCTCTGTACCAGAAATTGTACGACGAGTATTACAACGATACGCGTTACAAGGATTGCTTCGTGTACTGGGACGAAAAGCCCCTGCTTTTGACCGTTCATACACAGCCCGAGGATTTCCCCTTGAAGGACAAGAATCTCTTCACCGTTCGTTCCATGTGGAATTATCTGAGCATCAACCGTCCCGAGAGTCAATGGAGCTATATGGCGGAGAGCAACTACCGTCAGTACGCACAGGCGGCAGACGGCACGATCGAGCAAATGAACGTGGCGACGGCGGCCTTCCCGTACTACATGTCCTGGACGGACACCGCTCACGGCCGTCAAGGCGGACTCTTCTGGTACGCACAATGGAGCTCCGCGTTTGAGACTCGCCCCAAGATCGTAACCCTGACGTGGTGGAATGAATGGACGGCGCAGCGCTTGAAGTCGCCGGACGGGGATTGGGTATTTACCGACAACTACAACCAAGAATTCAGCCGCGACATCGAGCCCATGGCGGGCGGCCACGGCGATCAGTATTATCAGTGGATGATCCAGTATATCTCCGCCTACAAGGGGCATTTGCCTTGTCCCGTGCTGGTAGAGGATTCGTATCATGACAAGGCCGAGCAATTTTTGGAGGATTTCCGACACGGCTCCGTCCACAAGGTCGATTTTGACCTTTCCGCCCATGATTGCTGCGGCGGCTCGCTGGTCATTGAGCAATGCTTGCATTGCACCGACGTGATGGATATCTATTCCTACGATCTCGGCTGCTCTCTGAATCTGGAGGATACCTCGGATGTGCAGATCCGCACCGACGAGAACGGAACCGTACACTACCTCCTCGAAAAGCAATGTCCCGATTGCGGTATGCTGGTCAAGGTAGACACGTGGGATGAGCAACGAGAGATCAGCTACGATAAGACACACCAGATCATTCAGGTGTATCTCAACGGTGAGTTGATTCTGGAAACAAAAGAATAAAGCAAGGAGACATTTACCGTGGAACATAACCGCTACAACTCCATCCGCCCCGGTCAGGTCTGGCTGGACACCGAGGGCAAGCGCATCCAAGCCCACGGCGGATCCGTCATGTACTGGGAGGGCGCCTACTACTGGTACGGCGAGAACAAGGAATTCACCGACCCCGAAAAGGGTATCTGGCACTGGGGCGTGCGCTGCTACAAGTCCACCGACCTCTACAACTGGGAGGATCTGGGGCTCATCATCCCCCCCAACACCGAGGATCCCAACTCCTCCATCCACCCCACGTCTTTGATGGACAGACCACACATCATCTACAACCAAAAGACCAAGAAATTCGTCTGCTGGCTCAAGATCATGCACCGCGACGGCACGCAGGACGAGACGGTGCTGACCGCCGACGCGCTGACAGGCCCCTATACCATCGTCCGTGAGGGTCTGCGCCCCCTGAACATGAGCGCGGGAGACTTCGATTTGGTGGTGGCCCCCGACGGCAAGGCCTACTACTACTTCGAGCGCGTCCATTCCGAGACCATCTGCGCTGATCTGACCGAGGACTACACCGACGTGACGGGCTACTACTCCACCCACTTCCCCCGCCCCTATCCTCCCTACGTCAGAGAGGCCACCGCCCACTTTATGCGGAAAGGGAAGCACTACCTCGTGACCTCGGGCACGACGAGCTACCTCCCCAACCCCTCGGAGCTGGCCATTGGTGACAGCTGGCACGGGCCCTATACGGTGCTGGGTGACCCCCACCCCACCGACGACAGCCCTACCTCCTTCCACAGCCAGGTCTGCAGCGTTTTCAAGGTGC
>JAZOOM010000083.1:0-9644 GCA_045655025.1 Eubacteriales bacterium
GGTAAAGGGGGCTTCGCCCCCTTTACCCCCGCTCGATTGCAACCCAAACCCACCGATAAACCCAAATTTGAAGGATAAAAATATATCTCTTGACATTTTCCCGTTTTTGTGGTATCATATATTTTGTATAAGTACGCAATCACCTGTTGAAAGGAAATCATACATGAAAATCGGATTTATTTCCCTCGGTTGCCCCAAGAACCAATTGGATACCGAGGTCATGCTTCACGAGGTAGTAGCCGCCGGCTACGAGCTGACCTCTGAGGACATCGACGCAGATATCATCATCATCAATACGTGCGCCTTCATTGAGAGCGCCAAACAAGAGGCCATCGACAACATTCTGGACGAGGCATGGCTGAAGGAAAATCGCTCCCTCAAGGGCATCATCGTCACGGGTTGCCTGGCTGAGCGCTACCGTGAGCAGATCCTGGAGGAGATGCCCGAGGTGGACGCCCTTCTCGGCGTGGGCAGTATCCACAACATCGTGGACGCCATCAAGGCCGTGGAGAAGCAGTCCAAGCGCAAGAACGTCCCCGCTTCCGAGAAATACTGCTCCTTCGAGGACAAGAATACCGTCCGTCTGGGCGGCGACCGTGTGCTGACCACTCCCGACTACGCCGCCTACCTGAAGATCGCCGAGGGCTGTGACAATCGCTGCACCTACTGCGCCATCCCCTCCATCCGCGGCAAGTTCCGCTCCCGTCCCATGGAGGACGTGATCAAGGAGGCCAAGGATATGGACGCCCTGGGTGTCAAGGAGCTGACCCTTGTGGCACAGGACACCACCCGCTACGGCAAGGATCTCTACGGCCGCTACGCTTTAGCCGAGCTGATCCATAAGATCACCGAGGAAACCAATATTCCTTGGATCCGTATCCTCTACTGCTACCCCGACAAGATCACCGACGAGCTGATCGAGGAGTTCAAGACCAATCCCCGTCTCCTGAAGTACATCGACCTCCCCCTCCAGCACATCAGCAACCGCATGCTGAAGGCCATGAACCGCCACGGAAACGGCGACATGATCCGCGAGGTGCTGAGAAAGCTCCGCACCGTGGATGGTATGGTCATCCGCACCACCTTCATCGTGGGCTTCCCCGGCGAGACCGAAGAGGATTTTGCCGAACTGGCCGAGTTCATCACCGAGCAGAAGTTCGAGCACGCCGGCGTGTTCACCTATTCCCGCGAGGAGGGTACCCCCGCCTACGACTTTGCCGATCAGATCGACGAGCAGGTGAAGCAGGATCGTATGGATATCCTCATGCGCACCCAGATGAACATCAACACCGCCCGCAACGAGTCCCGCATCGGATCCGTCATCACCGTCCTGTGCGAGGCCTACGACCCTGTCAACGAATGCTACTACGGCCGCTCCTCCGAGGATGCTCCCGATATCGACGGCAAGGTGTTCTTCCGCTACAACGGTGAAGAGCGCATTATGCCCGGCTCTATGGTCAGAGTCAAGGTACGTGAGGTGGTAGATTACGACGTCTACGGCTTTGCCATGAAGCCCGAGGCGTAACCCATCCCGCCCAAAATTATCCTTGACTTTACACAGAGTTCAATTCCCCGCAACATTCGTCGTGTATACTGTATCAAGCATCCTATCGCCCCAATCCGCAAAAGAGAGGTGACTACCCATGTCCAAGTCCAAGAAAAAAGGCATGAATCTGCCCAATAAGCTCACCGTCCTCCGCGTGTGTCTTGTCCCCTTTTTCATCGTTGTCATGATGCTTCCCTGCTTGATTCTGAGTCCTCTTGTCAGCGGTCTCAGCGGAGTGGCCATTTTCATCGCCGCCTCGGTGACAGATATGCTGGACGGCAAGATCGCCCGCAAGTACGGTCTTGTCACAGACTTCGGCAAGCTCATGGATCCTCTGGCCGACAAGTTTATGGTCATCGGTGCCTTGGCCGTGATCGTGTACCGCTCGGATGCCGGTTACCTTCGCCTGTTCTATACGTTGATTTTGCTTGTAGTTATTTTCCGCGAGCTGGCCGTAACCTCTCTCCGTCTGGTGGCCTCCACCTCGGCGGGCGCTGTGGTTGCCGCTAATTTGTTGGGCAAAATCAAAACCGTGGTGCAGATCGTCTTCATCAGTGCGGTCTTCATTGAGCCCGCCCTGTACTCCATTCCCTTTGTAAACGGCTTCCTACCCGCATGGTGGATAGCGAACTTCCCTGTCACTTATACGGCCGGTTTTTTGGTGCTTCTTTTCACCATATGGTCGGGTGTTAACTACTTTACCGTGATGTGGAAGTATCTGGATCCGGAAAAGTGATCGACACTAGAAAACTGCCATTGGGTTGTCCCCCAATGGCGGTTTTTGCTCTTTGAATGCTTTTTTTCAAACGCAACGGTTCGTTGCGGAAATTCCTGCGTCCGTCGCTTGATTTTTTCGCCAAAATGCCGTATAATGGAACCATCATCACCACCTCAAAGGAGGATTCCATATGACCTTGGGACAAAAGATCACCAACCTTCGCAAGGCACGGGGCATGACGCAGGAGGAGCTTTCGGAGTCTATCGGCGTCACTCGCCAGACCATTTCCAAGTGGGAGCTGGACACATCCACCCCTGATCTGGATTATTTGTGTAGACTGTGCGACCTGTTCGGCGTAACGGCGGATTACCTGATCCGCCCCGAAAAGGAGACGGTGGAGCCGGCACCGTCTGCCATACCGCTCCCCCCTCCCGCCCCGTCCTCCACACCGTCACCCGTGCCGTCCCCGGCTCCGCCCACTGCTCCCCCCTCTATTCATTCGATTTCGGCTACACGTTTCGCGGGATGGGTACTGTTCATTCTTGGGCTTGTCCTCTCACAGATCGCCTTGATCTTCACTCTGCTCAGTCGCGACGCCTCTGTTTTATGGGTCACGGCCGCCGTGTTGGCTATAATCGGACCGGAACTGTTTCTTATACGGAGAAGGCCTTGGTTTGTCGTTATGTGGACGGTATGGCTCATATGGACGTTTTTATTCACCGTCGTGAGCGGAGGCTTGTTTCTTGTCTTCGCCATGAACGCAGTTTTTTTGATTACCCTGCTCTGGACCTTTTACACCGCCTTTTGCTTGGGTGCTACCGTAGCCGTTATCCTCAGACACATCCGTACTAAACGCGCCAAAACATCATGAAAACAGACCGAGGAACAAGCCGTTCCTCGGTCTGTTTTCTATGGAGGGGCTCACTCAATTACGAGAGAGAGTTGGTATTCAGCTCAAGGCTCTGTACAGAATACGCAGGTCGCTTTCGTTTTCAATAGCGGCGTCTGCGATCACTACGAGTCCGTCGGGCGTGACGGTGATGACCTTCCCCGCGTTCTTCACCAGATCGGTGGCCTTCACGTAGGTCACGCCGTAGTGGTTATAGGTGTTCTCACTCGCGGCATCGATGCCCAGAGTCGATTTCAAAAACTCCACGGGAAGCCAAATATCGTTCCCCGAGGCGAACGTCACGGCCTTGGTGTTATCATTCACCAGACGAACCTGCTGACCTCCCACGAACGCGTTGTAGGAGTTGGATTTCAGCACGATCATGGAAGTCAGATCATTTTCCAGCTCGGTGGGGTACTTCACGGACTGCTCGGTGAGGGTGTAGCGGTAGGTGTAACGGCCGTTGGGGGCGGCGTCACCCTGATCCAGAAACTCCATAACATCGCCGGTCGGAACGGAATTGTCTGCCCACTTAAAGTCGAAGGTCGCGGCTTCGCCGCCGGCAAAGCTGATCATGGTCTTGGGAATCTTGACCTGCATGACGTTCCCCGCGCGGGTGTACTCCACAGAGCCCACGGTCTCGAAAGCCCACGTATCTACGCCCACGAATTTCTCAATCAACATAGCGTTGTCGGTGCGGTTGCGGTTGAGAATAAAATCAAAGCCGTACCAGCCCGTAGCATCGTCGCAGTCCACATTGATGAACAGATTCATCCAGTTCTCTCCCATGGGATCGGTGATGGTATCGGCACACTCCACGTAGAAGTAGAGGTACTCCGAATCACTCGACACCTTGGCGGTCACGATATCGTTGCGGCCGCTGTTGTTCATGTAGAAGCCATACTCCTTGCCGCCCACGTGACCGGGAGAGAGGCGGTGAGTCACGTCGCCCTCATAGTCTCGGTACTCAGGGCCGACGGAGTACCATTGCCCAACCGAGCCATGGATGTCAATAGCCCACTGGCCGAAGGCAGTCTCGATGTTGCGAGTACCCTTGTATTCACGGAGACGCTCCGCCATCTGGTAGAGGTAGTTATCCCCGAAGCCGCCCTTCATGGGCTCGATGTCGCGGGAATACTCGGGGTTGAAGGAGTCCACAAAGTAGGTCGTCTCACGGTCGCCGGGGGTAGCGGAAACGGAATACTGACCGGCGATGATCTGACCGCCTGCGCCCGCACCCGCGCCCACGTTATCCCAACGTCCCGTGATCCACTCATTCCAGCCCGTGATCATGATGAGGGGCGGGTCACGGTCGATGGCCTTATCGAATTGCTGACCGAACTGGAGGCCGTAGGGGGTGTATTCCTCCATGAGGGGGAAGCCGAAGTCCCAGGACTGTCCTCTTTCCAGACGGGGCATACGATTGCTGAGGAGGCTCCGTCCCACGGTAGCGCCGAAGCCGCACATGACCACGGTCTGCTCCAGATCCTCGCGGGTATCGCCGTAGCCGGGCACCTGGGGCCAAGAGGCGTTCCAAGGCCAACATTTGATGCCATTACGATCACCGTACCAGTTGGTCACGCCCACCGCCCATGAGTAGCGGAGGGTGAAGAAGTCTCTGGCCTCGTCGGACATGGGGAAGTCGCCCGTGACCAGTACCAGAGGCTTTCCATCCCAATAAAACCACAGATCCTCGTAGAGACCGGGCTTATAAAGGCTGTTGTACAGCTCTGCGAACTCTGCTTCGTAGCTACCAACCATAAAGCAGATCTGAGGCACGTCGTAGCCCTCCTGCCGTACCTCCTCCCAGACCTTCAAAAGTGTCTGATGGGAGACGGTATGCAGATTGTTGTTTGTGGTATCAAAGAAAACGAAGTCCACGCCTGCCTCGGCCAACATGTAGGCGTGCTTGCGAAGTACCCACTCGTCGTTGGAGGAGTAGTAGCCGAAGTAGGGCTCGGCCCAGTAGTGGGGGTGACCCTCGCCGCCCTCCATCATGCAATCCCACAGGGCCTCCTCGCCGCCCTTCAGCCAGGCGGCATAGTGGTCGGAGGGAGAGATCTCAGAGATAGTGGTCTGGTCGCGGTCACGCCACAGGAAGTAGAAAATACCTACCTGACGGTCTGTAGGGGCGCGGGTATCAGAGGCGGAGGGCATGGAGCGGTTGGCACCATCGGTTCCTGTCCATGTGTCCGCCCATACGTCGCGGGTGGCGGGAATGATGCCGTTGTTGTCAAGGCTGTCCACGGCATAGGTGTAATCGGGGATCACCAGATCGGTGGTGGTCACGTAGTTTCCCGTCTTGGGGATATCTGTCGGAGCTTTGTTGGCATCGTTGTTCACTTCGGTGTCGGAGACGGTTGTGCTTGCCGTGGTATCGGCGGCGGTCTCCTCGGGGGTGCCGTTCCCCGTGCAGGCCGCCATGGGAGCGGCGGCCATCAACAGAGCCAAAAGAAGAGAACCGAAGCGGCGGATTCTGTTGGTATTCATCATATACGGTTATTTCCTTTCAGGGGGATGCCGCTTACAGGCGGTATTTTCTCTTGCCGAAGCCAACGGCGGCCATCAACAGGAGGGGAATGAGTGTCAGCGATAAGGCAGAGCCACAGCCCTTCTTCACGGCGGGATCGGTATCCTCGGAGGGATCATCGGTCACGGCGGGGACATTGGTTTCGGGCTCTTCGTCGGCATCATCCGAGGGGAGCGGAGGTACGTCGGGGACGTTGGATTCGGCAGCGGGCGTATAGACCGCGTTGATGGTGATATCGGCATTGCCCAGCGTGTAGGGCTCCCACGTGCCGATCAGACCCGGCAGAATGGGCACAACGGGCTCCTCCAGCGTGGTATCCCCTGCACGGAACTCCACGGTGTACAGGGCTTTTCCTTCCACGACAAAGGTGGCGGTATAGCGAGCCTTCTCGTCAGGCAATTCATGGGGGTAGACCATGGCCTCGTCGTAGGAGTTGAAGAAAGCGATGTACTCCACGTCCAGCGTAGCGGTACCGCTGAGACCGCTGTCGGAATGGAGGAAATCGAATCGGAGGTAGTTGACCTTGCCCGTGTCGGTGTCGTAGTCCGCGGCCTTGCGCAGGCCGATGACGGCAATATGCCATTCTCCGTCGGCGGTGTAGCGGTAGGTCACACGGTCGGAACGACCGTTGGGGCCTGTCTGCACAGAGCCCGTGTAGACCTCACAGCCCGCATTCCCGGCGGTGGTGCGATACTTGATCGCCATGAAGGGAGCCACCTTCGTGGACTCACGGCAGAGGAAGAAGGAGGGATCGTTCCCCTTTGCGGAGAAAGTAATGAAGCCTTGCTCATAGCTGTAGGCAGCGTCGTGCATCTGCGTGCCTCCCGTTACGTTCAGAGCCTCACCCTCAATCAGAATGACAGGCTTGACGGTGGTAGGATCAATGGGACGGAGGGGAGCTTTGACAACGGTCTTTCCGTCCTCCTCCACGTACTCGGAGGCAGCGCAGGCCTCGGCGGCCTTGGCGTTGGAGAAGAACTTGACGTAGGCCACGTCGATGGTCTCACCCGCGCCCGAGGGCTTTTCCAGAGGGTCGAAGCGGATGTTTTGGAGGGTCACACCGTAGACATTGCCCCACACGGCGGAGGCGTCGATAACGGCAATCGCCCACTTGCCCGTAGCCTGCCAATCCCACGTGAGGTTGGTCTGCTCGTAGGGGTTGCCCCACGTTGCGCCGTCGCTTCTCTCCACGAAGAGCTCGCCGCTCTTGGCGGTGGAGTTCATGCGGTACTTGATGACGATGTGATCCATGAGATTGGAGTTGACCGAGGGATTGACGCCAAAGGCGAAATAGGGATCGTTCTGCTGGGCGGTGATGGCGAGGTAACCCTGATCGCAAAGGTCGGTGACCGTCATGCCGTTCACATTGTTCAACCCCAGCGACTCGGTGACGCTATCGTAATGGCGAGTGAAATCATACTCGAATATAACGTCCATGGCGTACTCGGGACCCACGTCCACAAGGCCTTCCCCTGCGGTGAGGTAGCCCGCCACCAAATGGTTGTCGTTGACGCTTCCGTTACGGAAGGAGATGGTTCCCTCAGTGCCCTTGCCCGATGCGGTGTTAAAGCCCGTGTAGGCCTTGTCCCCGGGGGTAGTCATCTTGACCTCGAAGCAGTAGTCCCCCGCGGGAAGCTCGTCGAAGGTGACCATCAGATCCTCGCCATCCTTGAGGTTTGAGAGGTCTTGGATGTAGAGGGGCTTTCCCGACACGGTAGTGTTGTAGTCCTTATCCCACTTGAAGAGCTTGAAGTAACCGCTGTTGTTGTTTGGATCAGCCCCCCATGTGGCGTGGCCGGGGATGATGACGCCTCGGACGGGGCTGGTAGCGGTGAACTTCTGACCCATAGACTGGCCGCCGCTACAGAAGGGGGAGCCCAACGTGGGGTCGGTGACGTTGTACACGGGGACATTGGCAGTACCGAGAACGTACTGATGGTCATTCAGCGCCTTGGGGTACGCGTATTTATCGGAATACTCAGGCTTTTCAAAGAAGCCTATGTAGGCGATATCCACCCAGCCCTCGGGGAGGGTCATGGTGAGGGTATCTACGGGAGCGCCGTCAGCGTTCAAGGGGAGCTCCACCGTCACCGACTCCCAGTAGCCGTCGGAGGGAACAGAAATACTTCCCTGCGCCTCGGTATTCCCTGCCTTGGCGGTAAAGGAAATGCCCTCGCTGACAGCCGCGCACTCGGTGCGGCCTACCAGCGTCAGGAAGCGGAAGGCGGGATTCACGTCAAGACCGCTGACCGTGACAGTCGCCGTCCCGGAGGCCATGAGACGGGTAAAATCCTTCTCCACGAAGACCTTGACGGTCTCGTGGGTGCTCATCCCCGCAAAATGCTGTCCTGCGCCGAAATCAAGGATCTCCGAGCCCTCTGCGACCATGAGCGATTCATCCGCCTTAATGGTGGCCTCGCGATCGGCGGCATAGGATTGGGCGTACATTCTGTCCCCGAAGAACTTGATAGAGGCCACGTCAATGGTGTCTCCCGCCTGCGCGCCCGAGGCCAGGGGGTCAAAGCGGAAGGCGTACAGCTCATCGGTTTGATCATTGCCCCAGACATCGTAGGCATCTACCACCACGGTATGCCACTCACCGTCGGGAACGTAGCTCCAGGAAACGTAGGCGTTGGGATCCCCCCAATGCGCACCGCTCTTGCGGTTGGTGAAGAACTCACCCTTGGCAATAGAGGCGGTCGTGCGGTACTCAATGACGGCATAGGCCAACTGATTTGTCGCAGGAGTCGGCTGATAGTTGTCGGAGAAGCGGAAATAGGGATCCTCCCCCTCGGCGGTGAAGGTCACGTAGCCCTGCTTGTTCTCAATCTTGATCTGGTTCGTCTGATTCACATCCTTGCCGTCCTCCAGGCCCTTGGAAAAGTCGTAGGTAAAGGTCACGAAGGCGGAGGGAGACTTGTTCTCCATATCACAAACCGTAATGTTGCAGGCAAAGGGGTTTGCGGGATTGCCCCCCAGATAGGCTTGCATATCCGTAACGACACCCTCAATGGGGTCAATGAGGCCGCCCTCGGCATTCCAAGGGGTATAGCTGGAGCCTTCCAGACAGATGACCTCAAAGTAAAGTGCACCTGTAATCTTTGCATCAGCGGGGATCTCCAGCGTCAGATCGGAGTGATCGGCGTGATTGACGATCTCACGCTCCACCAAAGGCTTGTCCGCTACGGTGGAATTGCGGTCGCCCTTCCAACGGTAGAGCTTGAAGGTGCCCCGGTTGACGTTGTTGGAATAGGTGGCGAAATCGGGGATCTTGATTTCCAGCAAGCGCACCTCGTCATCCAGCGTGAAGGCATACCCCACGGGGTTATTCAACCCGCTCATGTAGGGAGAGCCGCCTGTGCCGTTGCGGGCAAACTCGATCTCGCGTACACCGCTGATATCCTCGGCGGCGGCGAAGAGTGTCATGCCCGACAGAGCCCCTGCCAAGGTGGACAGGAGCAGGATGGCAGACAGCAAAAGGGAGAGTGTTTTTTTCATGGGGTATCAGTCTCCTTTCGGGAAGATGGGGTCGAATTGACAAAATCCAGTATATCCTTCACCACGCGGTCATGGCAAGCATCGTTGAGGATCTCGTGGCGGTAGCCCTCGTAGAGATGGCACGTAACCGACTTTCCTGCTTTTTGCAAGCGGGCACAAACCGTCTCCACTCCTTTGCCGAAATCGCCTACGGGGTCGTCCTTGCCCGAGACCAGCAAGACGGGAATATTTTCGTCCAGAGACTTGAACCAAAACTTCTTGTTGGACAGGGCGGTCATCCGCACCAGATCCGACATGCCCGATACGGTGAATTTGTAATTGCAGAAGGGGTCTTTCACGTAGGCGTCGGTAACGGCGGAGTCCTTGGAGAGCCACACCTTGGAATCCTTGGGGGCACCGAAGCGCTTATTGTAGGAACCGAAGGCCAGATCGTCTACCAAAGGGGAGATATGCCGCGGACCCA
>JAZOOM010000084.1:0-2227 GCA_045655025.1 Eubacteriales bacterium
ACCGTGGGATTTGCCTCCCCCGTGATCGGATACGAGCTGCTCCGAACCATTCCCCTTCTGGCCGTCTCGGTGATCGCCGCTACGCCCTATCCTGCCCGTCTGTTCGAAAAGCTCAAGGACAAGCACCCCGCCGTAGCCATCTGCGAGCCCATTCTTCTGGGTCTTGCGCTGATCCTCTCGGTTGCCTACATGGTCAGCGGTACCTTCAGTCCCTTCCTCTACTATATCTTCTAAAGGATCCTTATGAAACGAAACGTTGATTTTACGGTGACCGCCCTGTTCCTGGCTCTGATCTTCGGATTCGGCCTGGCCTTCTGGGTCATCCCCGACACGGATTTCTCCCCCGAGGAGAACCGCGCCCTGCAAACCTTCCCCTCCCTCTCGGCGGATAGCTGGCTGGAGGGACAGGTCTCCTCCTCCCTCATCACCTACTATTCCGACCAGTTCCCCCTCCGCAACGCCTGGGTCAGCCTCCACGCCCTGGGCGAGTTGGCCTTGGGCCGCGGGGAGAGCAACGGCGTGCTGGTGGGAAACAACGGTCAGCTGGCCACTCGCCGCTTTGATGCCTACCTCTCCCGTCTGGAGCGTCTGAACGACACCGATGCGTACAGCGAAGCCCACGTGCAAAAGGGGCTGGATGCCCTGACCGCGCTGGACAGCACCCTGAAGGACAGGAGCATTCCCCTCTGCGTCCTGCTGGCCCCCCGCACCATCGACGTGACCGTGGCGGACTTCTCCTACCCCTCCACCCTGTCCGACCGTCTGAACACGACCATTCATACCGCCTTCGCCGAGACAGGAGTCAACAGCGTGGAGCTCACCGAAACCTTCCGCGCCCTCCACGAATCCGGTGAGTACGTCTACTACCGCACCGACCACCACTGGACAACCAAGGGGGCCTATATCGCCTATAAGGCCGTCATGGAGTCCTGGAGCATGGGGGATCAGATCCTCCCCGAAACCGCCTTCTCCGTCCGCGAGATCCCGAGCTTCTACGGCACCACCCATTCCCGCGCGGGCCTGTCCTTCATCCCCCCCGACACGCTGGAGATCTGGGAGGCCTCCGACGGCAGTGATAGCCGCTACACCGTCTTCGAGCTGAAGGGAGAGGAGACCAAAACCGTCATCGAGTCGGGCTTCATCAGCGAATCCTACCTCTCGGGCAAAGACAAGTACGGCGCGTTCCTGGACGGCACCCACAGCATGCTCTTCATCATCGACAGCGAGGCCGCCGCCCGCGGCGAATCCCGCCCCCGCCTCCTGCTGGCCAGAGACTCCTTCGCCAACAGCATGGTGCCCTTCCTCGCCCGCCACTTCGACATCTGTATGGTCAACCTCTCGGGCGGCATGACCAATCTCTCCGAGCTGGCCACGCAGTACGGCTGCAGCCGCGTGCTGGTGGTTTGCAACTGGGAAAATCTGATCATCTCCAACTGTGTGGCGGAGATCAAATAAAAAAATAGGGTTTATCGCAAAGCGATAAACCGAATTTTTTTTGTTCCTCCTCTTGCATTTTCCCTCAAAATGAGGTATAATATAAAGGATTATGATCTATTCCAAAAAGAAAGGAATTTTACTATGAACAAGCTGAACAAACTGAATGGCTTCGCAGGCGTGCAGGGCCCCGTCCTCACCATCGTCATGGACGGCGTGGGTATCGCTCCCGACACCGCAGGCAACGCCGTTTCCCTCGCCTACACCCCCACCCTCGACCGCATTATGAAGGAGTACCCCATGGTCTCCCTCAAGGCTCACGGTACCGCCGTCGGTCTGCCCTCCGACGACGATATGGGTAACTCCGAGGTGGGCCACAACGCCCTCGGCGCCGGTCAGGTCTTCGCACAGGGCGCTAAGCTGGTGACCCAGTCCATCGAGTCGGGCAAGATGTTCGCCTCCGACACATGGAAGACCCTCATCGGCGGCGTCAAGGAGAACAACTCCACCCTCCACTTCCTCGGTCTCTTCTCCGACGGTAACGTCCACTCCCATATCGACCACCTGAAGGCCATGCTGGTGCAGGCCAAGGCCGAGGGCGTTTCCCGTGTCCGCATCCACATCCTCATCGACGGCCGCGACGTGGGCGAGACCTCTGCTCTGGAGTATATCAATCCCTTTGAGGCCTTCATCGCTGATCTCCGCGACGAGTCCTTCGACATCGCCATCGCATCCGGCGGCGGCCGTATGAAGGTCACCATGGACCGCTACGAGGCCGACTGGTCTATGGTGG
>JAZOOM010000085.1:0-13061 GCA_045655025.1 Eubacteriales bacterium
CCTCCTCTCCCGCGTAGGACTTGCCGAGAAGCGGGGCGCCTACCCCTGCCAGCTCTCGGGCGGTCAGCAGCAACGCGTGGCCATCGCCCGCGCCCTGTGTATGTCCCCCGACATCCTCTGCTTCGACGAGCCCACCTCCGCCCTCGACCCCGAGCTGACGGGAGAGGTGCTGGCGGTCATCCGCGGTCTGAAATCCTCCGACAGCACCATGATCGTGGTCACTCATGAGATGGAGTTTGCCCGCAGTGTGGCCGACAGAGTCATTTTCATGGCCAACGGTGTCATCGAGGAGGAGGGCACCCCCGAGGAGGTCTTCGGGAATCCTAAGTCGGAGATCCTGAAGGGATTCTTGCACAAGTCTCTCTAAAAAATCCAACGTAAAAGCTCCCCCCGCCGAGGCGAGGGGAGCTTTCGTATTGCTTATTTGGATTTGGAAGCAGGCCAGTAATTGGTCTCGGGAGTCTCCACGTAGTGGATGAAGGTATGGCAGAGCTCCATATTTTCTCGATACTCACCGTTGACGTAAACCCGCATGCAGGCCTCCTTGTGACCGTGGACGTAGAAGCCCACCATCTCGGTGACCTTGCCGGGATCAATGGACATGACCATGAGGTACTGTCCGGCAGGCTGAGCCGTGTCAAGCTCCAGCTTGTTGTGGGCATTGTCATTGAAATTGATCCAATCCGTCACGGCGATGGGCTGACCCTCCAGGCTCTCCTCATACTCACCCGTCCAGGCGTACAGCTCCACGTGGATGGAGCCGCGGTTGTCACCCCAGCTGGGGTTGATGATGCGGATGGAGTCGAAGGAGGCGGTAGCGGCAAAGTGCATGGTCACGGTGTCGGTGATGTGCATAGCGCCCAGATCCTGAATGGCATAGCCGCCGTTCTCATGGAACAGGGGAGCCTCCACAGGCTCATCCGAGATGATCGGCACGTTCATGGGAGGCTCGGTCTCCTCCTCGCGGTGCTCCTCGTCACCGATATTCTCCTCACCCTTAGATCCGTTCAGCTCGGCGGGAGGCATGACACCGTCCAGGCGGTTCAGACTATCGCCCTTCTCGCCGCCCACGGTACAGCCGGACTCGAACATATCCTTGTCCGGATTGTTGACGTAGTTCAGCTCGCTGACGATATTGCGGGCCAGGCGCATGGTACGGCCGCGGATATTCATTTGCAGGGAGTAGACTCCCTCGCCCTCCACGAAGACGTTGTCGAAGAGGTAGTAGGGATTCTTGGTGGTAACGTTACCTGTGTAGTAGCCCGCCACGGTCTGACCCTTGAAGGTATTCTCACGGACGAAGGCGCGGGCGAAGAGGATGGGATCGTACACGCCGTACTGACCGCCCACCAGCAGGTTGTTGTTGATGTTCACCGAGGAGATGTAGGTGCCGTCCCCCTCCTCGGAGGCGATGCAGGCCAGACCGTTGTTCTCGATGCGGTTGTCGTTGATGAACACACCGTCCGCGCCGTGACCCTTCTGAGTCAGCACGATGGAAGCACCGGTGCAGTTTTGCATGACGTTGTGGGCAATGTTGACGTGCAGGATCTCGGTGACGCGGATCTGCTCAGAGCCCGTGTTGTAGAAGTAGTTGCCGTTGATCTTCAGACCCTCGCAGCGGCCGTCGTCGGGGTAGTCGCCGTCACCCACGAGAATGCCCTTGCCCACGCCGCGGAACACGTTGTCCACGATGTAGTCGTTGATGGAGATGGTGTCATTGTTTTTGGCCTCGTCGCGGAGCTTAGTGTAGGTCAGGGCGTAGGCCTCGGCACAGTTGACGTCAAAGGAGCACTCGGTGAAACGGCAGTCCGAGCCGTGGAACGCCACCACGCCGGCGGTATTCTCGACATCTCCCGTGAAGCGGCAGTTCTTGGCGTTGATGGACAGCGCGTCCACACAGCTTCCCTGTCCGTTGTGGACAAAGCTCAGATTGTCCATGTAGAAGTGGTACTTCATGTTCACCTGCAGGATGGGGCCCTCCAGGGTGTCCGCACCCACGATCGTGGCCTTCTGACCCATGATGTTAAGGGTCAGGGCATCGTTGCGGGACAGCGTAACCGTATTCCCGACCAGGTACGTGCCTTCGGGGAAATACAGCACGCCGCGAGCGGTCTGAGCGGCCTGTGCGGCGGCCTGGATCGCGCTGCCGTCGTCGGTCTTACCGTCGCCTACCGCGCCGTAATCCTTTACGTTAAAGCAAGCTTCTCCCACGGGCTCCAGTATCTCCTTTTGCGTGATATCGTAGCTGGTCTCGGGCTCGGTAACAGGCTCGGTTTCGGGCTCGGACTCGGACTCAGAGCCGTCCTCGGATGGGGATACGGTGGTATCCGCAGAATCGGAGGGAGCAGGAGTCTCTCCGTCGGTGGTCTCGTTTGCGGAAGGATCCTTCGACCCCACGCAGGCCACGGTCAAGGACAGGATCAGAAGCATCAAGGCGGCGATTAGAAACAGTTTCGAGAATTTCATGCGGCCACCTCCTTAGTTGAGTCCCTTGAAGCGGTTGTCCCACTCGGGAACCTGAACCGCGCCAAAGCTGTTGTACTGAATCACGGTATCATCATCCAGAGAACGAATGGACAGACCCAGCTCACCGGCCAATGCCACCACCACGTTACCCTCCAGGAACGCACCCTTGGCGTTTCGCAGATTGATGGCCGTACCGTCGGTTTTGACGAAGTAGTTGTCGGTCAGCTTCAGTCCGCTGCACTTGTCGGTGTCCACCTTCAAGCAGTCGGGATTCCAGAAGTAGTTGGCGGATACGATGAGATCCGACACCTCGCCGCCGCGGTCATTGTTCACGTGGAGACCGCCGGAGGAGGAGCCGCAATAGTTGTTGGTAATGGCAATGCCGTGGATGCCCGCCTGGTCGGGGGAGAGCAGAACGTTGATGTTGCCCGCATCCAGCATGTTGTCGTTGATGGAGATGTCCTTGGCGGCGCGCACCTCTACCTGACCCACGGCGGGGAGCAGGAACACGTTGCGCTGAATGACCAGACCCTCCTGAGCCCCGTTCGCCTCCTCGGAGGTCACCAGCACGCATTTGGTGTGGCCGCCGCCGAAGTAGGAATCCTCCAGCACGTTACCGAAGGCCACGATGCCCTCACGCTTGGAGAACTCCACGATATGGGGGGTGGTGGCGGTGTAGCCCCAGCTACAGCCCGTCAAGGTATTGTAGGAGCCGAAGATCTGCGCCAAAGGAGCGGTGTTGCCGCCGCCGGCACGGATGGAGCAGTTGATCAGCTTACCGTAATCCGACAGGAGCATCACAGCGGGGTAGTCGCCCGACGCGTTCTGACTGATGGACACGTGATCCACCGTCACGTGGGGGTGGTTGACGTACAGAGCCGCTCCCTCCACCTCGGCGGTGGTCCGGATCGTCGCGTCCTCCAAGGGGTTAGCAACCAGGGTCAGGGGCGCGTCTCCCTCCATAGTGATGCGCAGAGTCTGAGAAATGCTGTACGTGCCCGCGGGGAAGAAGATGGTGCCGCCGCCGGCACGCATGACGGTGTTGACGGCTCTCTGCAAAGCGGTATAGTCATCGGAGCGGCCGTTTCCCTTGGCCCCGAAATCCTTCACGTTCCAGATCTTGTTCTCGGCATCCATGGGAGGAACCTCCTCCTGCGCCTCGGCAGATTGCTCGGCGGCGGGAGCCTGCGGGATGGGCTTGGGCGATTCGATCTCCCTACCCTCGAAGGGCACCGCGCAGCCGCCCAGAGCCAAGCCTGCCGCCAACGCAAGCGCGCATCCGAGCACAACAGTTTTGTGTTTTCTCATTGTGATTCTGTCTCCTTTTCTGTTTTGAATCCCCGCTGACAGAGCCGCGGTATTCCAATTGCTTTCCATTGTACCATAAAAAAACTTATTTGTCAACAGACAAGCTCCCCGCCGAAGGGGCCGAAAGCCCTCGCGAAAAATGTTTCTCAAGTACCCGAAAGCCGTTGACTTTTTCCCGCTCATATGCTACAATTAAAGGGAAAAATATACAAGCGTGCCCTTGAAAGGAGTCTCCCATGAAAACCCGTATCGTCCTTCCCTGTTTGACCGTCCTGCTGTCGCTGGTGCTGCTCTTGTCCACAGGCTGCCGCGGCACGTCCGCGCCCCCCTCCGACGGACAAACCGACGAAACCACCGCAGAGCCCGAGACCACCGTCACCACCCAAATCGACTACAAGCCGGTCTACGATACCGTGGACTACATCACCGACGAGGAAAAGGAGTCCTGGAGACCCTACCTGATCCGCCGTCTGACCTACGTCCAAGGCTTCAATAACGAAGGTCTCCCGGAGGGTGAGTACGCCATCGGAGCTCACACCTTCTACGCCCTATTCGACGTGGATCTGGACGGTGTTCCCGAGCTTTTGGGCGGATGCTTGAACGTCGGATCCGGCTTCTCTACCCGCTATCCCTACGCCTTCTACGCCGCCTACGACCTCTACACCGGCCGCGAGTTGGACACCAAAAACTTTTCGGTCTCCTCTAACACCACCGTTTACTACAACGCAGAGCGAGGCGCGTACGAGGTCTACTCCGTGGACTATGAAACGTCCTCCTATAACGCCGCCCACGCCACCACCGGTACCTTCGTGATCGACCGCGTGGAGGTGCTGTACGATTGCGATACCTGGTTCCCCGCTGAGGATTTTCCCACGGAGAGAGATATCCCCTACCTGGTCACCACCGCTTACCTGCACACTTCCATCAGCAGCAAGGGAATGTACAGTGAGGAAACCGTGGACGACGAATACGGCTCCAACCGCTTCACCACGGTATACAGCGATCCCTCCTACATACTGGACGGAAAGCCCTGCGAGTACAGCGATTTCTACGTTGCGCTGCTGAACTTCATGAACACCCACATCTCCATCCGCGATACGCAGCTGCAGTACGTCTCCGCCTTCTACGATAGCATGGAGGATTTCTCCGAGCTTGTCTCGGAGCAGGCAGAGGCCCATGCCGACCGGCTCCTGTCCAACAGCCAAAAATTCGTCCGCCCCATCGTCCGTGAAGAAGCCACGACACCCGAGGTAACTGAATGCACACCGTAAAGCTCCATAAATCCGCGAATCCCACAGTTCGTATGATCGGCCACCAGGGCATCCACCATCTGGAGGTGGGCAATACCTGCGCGGGATTTGTGGCCGCCGACATTTTGGAATAAACAAAAAACTCCCTTTCCGTCTTGGAGAGGGAGTTTTCGTCTATTCGGAATCAATGGAAAATCAGCCACCCCACCGTAAAAGAAAACAGGCAGGTGAGAGTGCCGAAGATGAATTCCTTGAAGGTATGCCGCTTCATGACCAGGGATGCCCAGAGGATCGCGCCCCAGCAGACCGCGCCCACGATGATGCCCCAGATGCCGAGGAAGTAGCCGGAGTACACCAAAGGCCCCGAGACAGAGCAGGCATGGCCGCTGATGCGCACCTTGAAGACCTTGTTGCCGATGAGAATGATGACCACCGAGAAGAGGTAGCCCGCATAGATGTGCATGAGTCCCGTCCCCACCTGCGCGATGAGGCCGTACACGAACACCCCCACGTATCCCACGGTGGAGAAGTACATGGCAAGGGAACGCTGTCCTTCCCTGCCTTTTTTACGAATGGAGGGGATCATGGCCGACACGGGGTAGGCCAGAATGGGGAGGATGGTCAGCCCCGCGAGGGAGACCACAAACTCCGCAGGAGTGGCGAACACATCCTCGCGGAGGGTAAAGAGCAGAACGAGGAGGATGCCCACCATTACGGGAGGGACAGACACGATGCGCACAATGTGGGCAAGGGTTAGATGCAAGGGCTTTTTCGTCACGGGATTACCTTCTTTTCATGTAAATTTCAGGGATGTCGGGGCGCGGTTTTGCATGGGCATAACCCATTGATACGCAAGGATATTTGCAATCAGCGGATCTCCACGCGGGAGATCTTCGAAACACGGATGGGAGCCTCGGGGCAGATCTCGCCGCACAGAGCAGCAAGGCGGGCGAGGACGGGAGCCTCGGTGTGGTAGTGCCCCGCCATGACGAGGTTGATCGCCCCTTCGGGGAGACCATAGGGCGCGTCGCAGAGCTGGTGGTAGCGAAGCTCGCCCGTCACGTAGGTGTCAGCTCCTGCGGCCACGGCGGCGGCGATATCATCATCCCCCGCGCCGCCCACCACAGCCACACGGCGGACAGACTTACCGCAACCCGCGAAAATCACGGCAGGAAGACCCAATGCGGTCTTGAGGGTCTCAATGAACTCGTCGGCGGTCATCTCGCGGGGGAGATCCCCCACGCGGCCAATGGGCTTACCCGCGGGGTTGGAATCATCCCCGAAGGGCTGAATATGAGTCAGCCCCAGGGCGGCGGCGAGGCAGTCGTTCACTCCTCCGTCGGCGGCATCCAAGCGGGTATGGAAGGCCATGGCGGTGATGCCGTTTTGGATCAGGCGGATGACCTTGCGGGAGCCGGTATCGTGGCCGTCCACGGTCTTGAGACCCTTGAACAGCATGGGGTGGTGGGTGAGCAGGACGTTCGCGCCCGCTTCGACGGCGGCCTCCACCGCATCCTCGGTGGGATCGAGGGCGATCAGAATACCCGTCACGGGGGCGTCGAGGTCGGGGGCGCAGGAAATGCCGTCGTTGTCCCAGTCCCAGGAGAGGGAGCGGGGGAGTCTTTGCTCCAGGGCGGCGTAGAGGTCACGGATGGTCATGATGTTTCTCCTTACAGTTGATTCCTGAGCGCCGTCAGCGACACTACCAACAGATCCTGCTCGGGGGTCTTCTGCCCCGCCCGTCTGCGGGTGTCGCGGATATAGGTCTCGGTGCGGAGGGTCTTGTCGATGAGGGCGATGTACATGGCCTTCTGCGCGGGGTCGGCCACGTGGAATTGCTTTTGTCCCACGGCCAGCTCGGCGGGTGTGAGGGTGGGCGGGGTGTAGCCCTCGGGGGCGGGCTCGGCGCAGATGGTCTGGTAGATGCGGTCGCCCTCACGGGAGAGAGTCTCACCGATGATGGCGAAGCCCGCCGAGAGCAGGTACTCACGGAGCTTTTCGGCGTGGGTCATGGGCTGGAGGATCAGCCGCTTCCCTGCCGTATGCGCCCACGGGGCGGCCGCCAGAATGGAGGCGATCAGCTCGCCCCCCATGCCGAAAATGATGATATCGGCGGGGTCGTAGGCGTCCAAGCCCATCAGGCCGTCGGTCTGCACGGTCTTGATGTATTTGGTCAGCCTCGCCTCGGCGATGTGCTGATCGGCGCGCTCCACGGGGCCCTTGTTGATGTCGGCGGCAATGGCGCAGAGGATCTCACCATTTTTCGCAGCGACGGGGGACAGTTTTCTCTGCTCACAGAGGTAGATGGGGAGGTAAGCGTGGTCGGTACCGATATCGGCCACAAGGCGGCCGCCGCGAATGTAGGGGACGGCGGTCATAAGACGGGGCGTGAGCTTGACGGGCATATGTACAGTCCTTTCGGGATGTAATCAGAAAGAGAACAGCCACCGCGGTGGGTGGCTGTCCGTGAAATCTTACGCGTTCTCAGCGAGGAAAGCGTTGATCTTCTCCACCAGAGCGTCGGCGTCGGTATCGTGGACGGCGCAGGCCTCCTCGATGGACTCACCGCGGGACATGGGGCAGCCCAGGCAGTGCATACCGATCTCCAGGAAGAATACGGCGGTATCGGGAGCGGCGTCCAGAATGTCGCCGATGATGGTCTGTTTGGTAACCTTTTTCATAGTATGAATCTCCTTTCATCTGTTCAGGTTCCCTACTATTATACTATGGTTTGCCCCATCTGTCAAGTATATGCGCAAAGAAAGTTTTGGAGACGTGAAAAAGAAGGCTTGCCCTCGCAGAGGCTCCATGCGTCCGTCCGCCTCCCGTTCACCACGCGCAAACATGTATTTCTGTATAATGTGGAAGGAAAACGGTTGACAAACCGCTGTGTTTATGGTACAATTACCCTGTGTAATTATATAGATTTTTCGGATGACCGAAAACCGAAAGGAGAACCGTTTACCATGAAATATCTGAACCAAGAAAAGCTGAACGAGCTGCTGACCAAGCGCACCGCCGAGGATATGGCCGACGGCCGCATCGGAGGCACGGGTCTCTGCGTTATGCAGGACGGCAAAGAGATCTACAAGGCCTACAACGGCAAGTGGAGCTATGAGCAGGATATCCCCCTCACCGCCGAGAACGGCGACTCCACCATCTTCCGTCTGGCCTCCATGACCAAGCCCATCACCGCCATCGCCACCCTCATTCAGGTCAGCCGCGGCAAGCTGGGTCTGGATGACTCCATCACCGATCTGCTCCCGCAGTTTGCGGACATGTGGGTAGGGGAGCTGAAGGAGGACAAGGTTGTGGCCAAAGAGCCCGCCAAGCGTGTCCTCACCCCCCGTATGCTCCTGAGCCATCAGAACGGCCTCCACGCGGGTGATCTGGGCAACCGACAGGGTCTGGGCACTCCCGAGGATATGCAGGATCTCGCACACATCGTGGACTACTTCGCCACCCTAAAGCTGGACTTCCAGCCCACCGAGGCTCAGATGTACAGCCCCACCGCCGCCTTCGACGTCTGCGCCCGCCTCGTGGAGATCACCTCGGGCATGGACTACAGCACCTTCGTCACCAAGGAGATCTTTGAGCCCCTGGGCATGACCAATACCACCTTCATCCCCACCGATGAGCAGTGGAGCCGCTTCATCATCATGCACAACCGCAAGGAGACCGACGGTCACGGAGAGAGCGAGGACGCCCAAACCCAGCCCGGCAGTATTTTTGAGAGCTTCCCCCTGACCTGGTTCTCGGGCGGCGCGGGTCTTTGCTCCACCCTCCCCGATTACGTCAAATTCGCCGAGATGCTGGTGGGCGAGGGCAGACTCCCCGACGGCACCCAGCTAGTGCCCGCCGAGCTGATCCGCGACATGGCTACTCCCTGCGTACCCTTTGAGATCATGCCCGCCCGCGAGCGTTGGGGTCTGGGCGTCCGCGTCATCACCGAGGAGCATTGGATGCCCAAGACCTGCTTCGGCTGGAGCGGTGCCTACGGCTCCCACTTCTGGGTAGACCCCGTGAACAAGATCACCGCCGTGTACATGAAGAACTCCCGTTATGATGGCGGAGCAGGCTCTCAGACCTCGGGGCACTTCGAGCAGGACGTCTACGCTTGCCTGGAGTGAGACCGTAGCCATGGATATGCTGACTACCTACGAAAAGCTGTTCTGTGAGGCTCTGGATACATCCATTCCCGCCCTGGCGGACATAGACCGCACCTTCCGTGAAAGGGGGGTGGAGGCCGCCGAAAAGCAGCTGGCCGACTACATCCGCGCCTCTCTGCGGACCGAGGCATACTTTACCATACCCTATCAGGCACGGGACAACGAATGGTGCGCCCCCGGTGCCGACGATCTGACTGCCGCCGAAGCCATCCTCACGGGCGAGCTTCGCTCCTGCGGCTTTCCCCACAAATTTCCCGATACCGCCTCGGTGGACTGGGAAAGCAATCCCACCCCCAACGATTACGCTGAGTGGACGTGGCAGCTCTCCCGCCACCATGAATGGCGGTGTCTGGGGCATTGCTACCGTGAAACGGGAGACGAAAAATACGTCAAAGGCTTTGTGGAGCTGATGATGAGCTGGTGTCGGCAAGCCACCTGCCCCGTGGACGCGCCCTTCCACCGCACCAAGTGCTGGCGCACCATTGAGGCGGGTATCCGCATGACCATGAGCTGGCACTACGCCTTCTATGCCTGTATCCACTCTCCCCACATGACGGATCACGTCATCACCACATTCATCCGCTCCCTCTGCGACCACGGCTACCGCCTGCGGAATTTCGGCAGCGGCGGCGGCAACTGGCGGGCCATGGAAATGGCGGGGCTGGCTCACATCGCCATGCTGTTCCCTTTTTTGCGGGAGGCCGAGGAGTGGGGCAAGCGCGCCTTTTCGGTGCTTGAGGTGGAGCTGGACAACCAGATCTACGCCGACGGCTTCCAGTTTGAGCTGTCCACCAACTACCACGACGTGGTCATCATCAACTACCACCGTGTCTTTGCCGTAGCCAAGGCTATGGGCTACTCCGTTCCAGCGGGGCTGGCACAAAAGCTCCTGCGACTCTTTGAGCTGGATATCAACGTCACCTGTCCCGACGGCCGCTACCCCGACCTCAACGACGGCGTCCGGGGAAAGCTGGCCTACTGGTGCGGCCTCGGTCTGGAGCATTTTCCCGACCACCCCGCCATCCGCTACTTCGCCACCGAGGGACGGGAGGGTCAGCCCCCCGCCTACACCTCCGTGGCTCTTCCCTACTCAGGTCTGGCCTTCATGCGAACAGGCTGGGGCAAGGACGACCTCTGGTGCTTCTTCGACGGCGGAGACTTCGGCCGCGGCCATCAGCATGAGGATAAGCTGAACATCCTGCTCTCGGCCTACGGCAAAAATCTTCTCCTCGACGCGGGCAACTACGCCTACGACGATTCGGACATGCGCCGCTTCGTGCTGGACACCCGCTCCCACAACTGCGCCCTGGTGGACGACATGGGGCAGAACCGCCGCGGACGCTACTCCTGGCGGGACGAGCCCCTGGACGGCTACGCAGGCATGGAGTGGAGCTTTTCTCCCGCCGTGGACACCGCGGAGGCTACCTACAACCAAGGCTTTGGGGCGGAGTACCTTCCCGTGACCCACCGCCGCAAGGTGATCCTGTTCAAGGAGGGTCTGAACGGCAGTCAGCCCTTCGCCCTTGTTGTGGATCGCTTCACCGCTGAGGACGGGGAGAGTCACACCTTTACCCCCTCCTACCAGTTGGGCTACGAGCCCTACCTCGACGACGGTGACCGCTTCACCGCCGATCACGGAGACCGCTTCACCGTGGATCACGGTGAAGCAGTGACCTTCACCCTCACAGCATCTATCCCCCATACTGTGGTGTGCGGCCGGACAGAGCCCCTCTTCATGGGCTGGCGCAAAAAGTTCGACAACGCCGCCGCCGTCAACGAGGGGCTTCCCGCTCCCTGCGTCCGCTACCCCGTGACGGGTGTGACCGCCCGAGTGGCCTCCGCCCTCTGCCCCTGTCGGGGGAACGGCAAGACCGTAACCGCCGTCAAAGCCTCCCGTGACGTGGAGGACACCACCGTGACCCTGATCTTCACCGACGGCACCAAGGCCGTCATCCGAGAGGAGGACTACCCCTGCTCCACTACGTCTCCCACCCAACTTTCATCCGAGAGGAGAGCCTGACATGATCGTTTCCCACCGCCTTGACAAAGCCGAGCTGGCCGAGCGCATCGACCGCTCCTACAACCGCTTTTTCGATGCCTACTACCAAATGCCCGGGGTATTTCAGGAATACTGCGCCGATTGGCCGGGTGACAAGGAGGGCCGTGCCCTGCTGGCCTTCGTCAGCCACTACAAAATGACGGGCAAGATTAACCCCTGCATGGAGGCGCTGATGGAAGCCCTCCCCACGTACACCAATGAGCATCTCTACTTCGACCCCAAGCAGGATCCCGTGATCCACGAGCAGCAGCTCTCGGGTCATTCCTGGTATCTGCGGGGACTCTGCGAGCATTACGAGCAGTTCGGAGACGAGTTCTCCCTGACCGCCCTCAAGTCGGTCACCGAGCACCTCTACCTCCCCACCGCAGGCCGCTATAAGGGCTACCCCATCGACCGCGACCCCAAGCACCTCAACGAGGGCGGTGTCAGCGGCCACTCCGCCACCCTGCTGGAGGGCTGGCAGCTCTCCACCGACGTGGGGTGCGCCTTCATGGCCGTGGACGGACTCTCCCACGTCTACAAGATCACGAGGGACGTGCGGGTAAAATCCATGCTGGATGAGATGATCGCCGTGTACTCCGCCATCGTCAAGGTGACCCTTCGCGCCCAGACCCACTGCACCCTCACCGCCGCCCGCGGCATGCTCCGCATGTACGAGGTCACGGAGGACGACTGGTATCTGGATCACGCCAAGACTGTCTATGACCTGTACACAGCGGGAGGCGGCATGGATCTCACCTATCAGAACCTCAACTGGTGGGGCAGACCCAACACCTGGACGGAGCCCTGTGCCATCGTGGACTCCCTCATGGTGGCGGGCGAGCTCTACGCCATCACGGGCGACGAGACCTACCGCCGTATGGCCACCCGCATCTACCACAACGGCCTGGCCACCGCCCAGCGCGGGAACGGCGGCGCGGGCACGGATTCGGTGGTCTACCTTCCCTATGAGGACTTCCCCGGTGTGACCGACCAGTACATGACGGGCTACGAGGCCCCCTTCTGCTGCACCATGCGCCTGGCCGAAGGTCTGTGGTATATCGCCACCCACACGGATATGCTGTGGTACGAGACCGACGAGGACGAGGACGGCAACCTCATCCCCACCAAGGATGCCTCCGGCCGCTACATGAGCGGAGATATTCTGCTGGCCGAGCCTGCTATCGATCCCGTCGTGGAGCGTGATAGCGGCTGGAAGCTCCCCGAGGCAATCACCGAGGCCGATGGGCATAAGCTCCTGCCTCTCATCAAGTATTACAAGACGCCCGACGCCGTGGCAGTGGCGTTGCGGCAAAAGGTTGTGTTTGAAAAGTAAATTGCGGTTTATCGTTCCCTTGCCTTCCCCAGCGGGGAAGGCTAAAGGACGCGGCCGCCTCCCCTATAAACCCAAATTTGAAAGGAGAAAATACCATGTCCAACGATATCATCAAAGGCCTCGGCTACGCCCACATGGCCATTGCCGCCAAGGATTTCGACAAGTCCCTCGCCTTCTACAAGGCGCTGGGTATGACCGTCTATACCGCATGGGGCGAGGGTGACTCCCGCATCGCCCTGCTGGATATGGGCGACGGCTCTCTGGTAGAGCTCTTCGCCAAGCCCGACCTCAACACCGACCGCGTGGCGGGGGTGGAGGACGGCAATCCCTTCCTGCATTTCGCCTTCTCCGCCCAGAACGTGGACGAGGCCTACCGCATTGCCCTCGAGGCGGGTGCCCAATCGGTCAAGCCCCCCTATGAGGTGCCGCTGGACTCCCATCCCCTGCGTCTGACTCTGCGTGTGGCCTTCGTGAAAGGCCCTTCGGGGGAAGAG
>JAZOOM010000086.1:0-4474 GCA_045655025.1 Eubacteriales bacterium
CCCCAAACCCGTATCAATACAAAAAAGGAGTGGTAAACCACTCCTTTTTTGTATTGGTGCGGGCAAGAGGACTTGAACCTCCACCGAGTTGCCCCGACTAGAACCTGAATCTAGCGCGTCTGCCAATTCCGCCATGCCCGCGCGGAACAGATGGTATTATAGCACAAGTCGATGAGTTTGTCAAGGGGTTTTGAAAAAGTTTTTCTGCTTTTTTCGGTTTTTTTTGTGTGCCCCATGAAAACAGGATCGGGATTTCCCCGCGGCAGGACATGAACTGAGCTTTTGTCTGTTTCGGGCCGTCATGGAAGAGGGCCTTTTGGGGATCGGGATCCATCTCGCCGCGGTTTATTCCTGCTCGGTTTTTGCAATTTGTCTTGAGTCTATGCGGTCTTGTGATGGTGATCCGGAATGGTTATATGATTTTATCCGTACTCTTGTTATTCGACATGAAAAATTTTTATTCCATACATTTGTGCATTTTGGATATTTACAAAAATCAGGATTTGTAGTATAATAAATACGCGCCAAAGGTCGGTCCCCAGCCGACTCTTCAATTCCACAAGCACAACTGTCATCGTTTCTTCGCGGAATATCAACCTCATGATATCGACGCGCGAGTTCGGTCACGGGTGTGCTTTTGTTTTTGCATGGTTTCAAAGATTATTTACAGCCCCGTCATCATTTTCATGGGTTTAACCCTTGACAGATTCAAGAACCGTGTGGTATAATATTTTCGTATGCTTTCCGTATTGCGGCTACGTTGTAGCCATTATTGCTTTATGGGAGAAAAAACAAAAGGAGAGAATCATGAAAAAGCACCTTGTCCTGCTGCTGACCCTTCTGTCGGTCATTGCCATTCTGGTGGCTTGTACCACGGGCGGCAACAATACCGACACCACGGGTGACACCACGACCGTGACCGACCCCGTCACGGGAGAACCCACCGATGCCCCCACCGAGGAGGGAAGCGACTCTGCCGTGACCGATCCCACCGATGAGGACACCACCGTCAATCCCGATGAGATCGTGGATCCCGACACCACCGAGGAAGCCACCGAAGAAACCACCGAGCCTGCCCTGCAGGTGGACGGCTTCGCCATGAACCACGAGCGTGTGGACAGACAGTTCAGCAACGCCAACGGTGTAACCGCCACCCGTGTGGAGCTGGAGGGAGAGGGCCACGTGATCCTGCTGTCCTCTACCGGCGCTTCCGGCGATCCCCAGGTGTTCTTCAACGCCAAGAACTACTGCACCGCTCTGAAGATCGACAAGCTGAAGGCTGACGACTACCAGTACGTTATCCTCCGCGTCAAGACCGAGAACTGCTCCTCTGCCAAGTTCGAGCTGTTCTACTGCGCCGGCTCCGTGACCGGTGCTACGGGTGAGTGCGTCCTGCAGTCCTCCTTCAACAATGCCTCCGACGATTGGCAGTACATTGTCTTCAATATGAAGACGGCCGCCAAGTGGACCGGTGTGATCAACGGCTTCCGTTTTGACTACCAGCTCTCCACCGCCGGCGCGGAGGAGAATATGTACATCTCTCACATGTACTTCGCCAAGAACGACGAGGAAATGAAGGCCATCACCCAGCAGGGTCTGAAGGATCCCTTCGAGGTGGAGACCGATCCCGTCATCGAGGAGCAGGTCGGCCAGCTTCTGGGCACCGCCGATAAGGCTCCCGCTGTCAACAACGACAAGGTGAACGCCTCCCAGGAGGACGCGACCCTGGATCTGTGGTTCAACCACGCCTACATCAACAACCCCGCCGAGGACATCACCTCCACCGGCTGGAACTCCTACCAGCTCCGTCTGGCCAAGAACGAGGCCGAGGGCGTACATATGTTCCTGGCCTCCAAGAACGGCCACAACGGTCTGACCGTTTCCGTTTCCAACTTCAAGAACGCCAACGGCGTGGAGCTGAAGACCGAGCTCATGTACGGCTACTACTTCGAGGACGTGGACGGCAAGACCCTTGTGGATCCCATCCCGTGGGTGCAGGACGGCCAGACCTTTGACCTGGCCGCAGGCCGCAGCTACATGTACATCATCAAGGCTACCTCCTTCATGGATTCCCCCGCCGGTGAGTACACCGCTACCGTGACCGTCAAGGACGCAAACGGCAACGAGATCAAGAAGGCCACTGTCTCCGCTTACGTCTGGAACTTCGTCCTCCCCGAGGAGACCTCCTGCAAGACCCAGATGGATCTGTCCTGGTACAACATCTACATGGCTCACGAGTGCTGGGACGGCGACGACAGCCTGCTGTACAAGAACTACTACGATCTGCTGCTGGCCAACCGCGTTTGCGCCTACACCCTGCCCTACGATAAGGGCGGCTACTTCTCCGACTCCCGTATCAAGGAATATCTGGATAATCCCCGCGTGGTTGCCTTCAACCCCCTGGGCTGGTCTGTCCGCGATAATCTGGAAAACCGTATTCCTGCCGCCTACGCCTTCCTGTCCCAGAAGCAGGAGTGGCTGGACAAGTCCTACTTCTACCTGGAGGACGAGCCCGGCAACCTCACCCAGCTGAATCGCATCAACGAGTACGGTAATCTTCTCAAGCAGTATTTCCCCGGCTACAAGATGATGGCTCCCGAGCACGTCAACTACGTCTGGGATAAGGATTCCACCGTGGATAATTTCTCCTACGTGAAGGATTCCATCAACGTATGGTGCTTCAAGCCCTACTTCTTCACCACCTTCGAGCAGTACACCTTCGATCGCACGCTGACCTACTGGATGACTCCCATGCTGGAGAAGAATCTGGGCACCTTCGCTGAGCGTATGTATGCCGAGCAGGCCGAGGGCGACGAGCTGTGGTGGTACGTCACCCGCCGTCCCGAGTCTCCCGAGATCACGCTGCTCATGGAGACCGAGTCTGTCCGTCACCGCATCCTGTTCTGGCAGCAGAAGCTGTACAACGTGGACAGCTTCCTGTACTACCTGGTCAACGACTGGTACGAGATCGGTGAGAACAACGGTCTGAACAAGAAGTATGAGCACGTAGACGGTCTGGATTCCTACGACGTGTACGGTAATGGCGTTCTCCTGTACTGCGGTCAGGACTTCGGCGTGTACGGCGGCGTTGAGTCCATCCGTCTGGAGACTGTCCGTGACGGTATCGAGGACTTCGAGTACCTGACCATCTTCACCGAGATCTACGGCAAGGAGGTCACCGACGCTCTGATCCACCGTCTGACCACTTCTCTTTCCAACTACAACACCGACACCGACAACTTCACCGAGCTCCGCATCGCCCTGGGTAACATCATTGAGGCTGCCCTGGCTGAGCAGAACTGATTCCTGTCCGATACCACGCCGCGCGTACGTGCGGCGGGGTATCCTGCAAATACGGGAAAAACAACCATCGGTTGCTTGCCAACTCCCCTTGCTCTGTGGTACAATATAGGGGATGTGGGCGCACAGCCGTTACACGTGCGCCTCGAAAGGACGATGACCGCCATGAGTACCATGAAATACGACTTTTCCCATATGGGTGAGAATATTGCCGCCCTTCGCCGTGCCGCGGGGCTCACCCAAGAGCTTCTGGCCGAGCGGTTGGGGGTGACCTCCCAAGCCGTGTCCAAATGGGAGCGTCAGATATCCTGTCCCGACGTGTCTCTCCTCCCCGCCATGGCGGAGGTGTTCGGGGTGGGCATTGATGAGCTGTTCGCTGTCGCATCCACCGATCCCGCCGCCCCCATTGATGCCCTTCCGTGGGAGGATGACGGGCGGGTACGCATTGCCGTATTCGAGGGCAAGCGTCTCTGCCCCCGGGAGGTCTACGAATGCCCCGACGGAGAGGAAATGGTGCTCCTCATCCGTCACGAGGACGGCCGTCACGCCCTGCCCTTCGGCATGGTGAAGCCTGCCGGCAAGCCCAAAACACCTCCCGAATAGTCGCATCCTACTTTACGGGACGATACAGGAGGCGGTGAGAAAAAATAATGATCCAAAAGACCCAACCGTTTTGTAAACTCGGTGACTTATAGATATGAAGCCTCTACACACCTGTCCGTAACGATTCAGGCGGTATTTCAAATTGCTGTTTATCGGGGAAAGGCATTCAACCTTCCCGTTGCGGCAAGGCCGGGGGTCAAGGGGGCGAAGCCCCCTTGACCTAAGAGGGATGGCCGGCAGTGCCGAGGGCGGCCGCCGCAACACGAAAGCAAGCATATATTCGAAGTTGCTTGTTGCGGCTTACAAATGCCGCTAAAGCAGCATTTGTCCGTGGTGCGGCTTTTGGGAACACGCCTCGGCGCGCACCGGTAGGTGCAAGAAAATTGCTGTGAGCCAAAGGTTTTTAGCAGTTTCCTCGTTCCGCATGTTTCTCGTTATAGCCAATTTTCTTGCGGCTTCCGCCGCGCGTCAGAGGGCCGCCGCAACGCGAAAGCAGGCAACTATTCGAAGTTACCGGTTGCGGCTTACAAATGCCGCTAAAGCAGCATTTGTCCGTGGTGCGGCTTGTGGG
>JAZOOM010000087.1:0-6277 GCA_045655025.1 Eubacteriales bacterium
CATCCAGAACGGAGGCCAGACTGACTCCATTGTGGGCGTAGTCGATGATGAAGGTCACATCGGGGAGGGCGGGGTGTGTGACGGTTTCGAATCGGCCGTTTACCACCGCCTTGGCCAAGGATTCGGCGGCACTCTCGGGGGATACGCCAAACCGCTCGCAGACCACCGTCAGAGCCGCCAGGGCGTTTTGGATATTGTACACGCCGGGGAGGGGAAGGAAGCAGGCGTATTCCGCGGGATCGCCCTGCCTCAGAGCCGTAAAGCTCATGCCCATACGGCCATCCTTTACGGCGATCTCTCGGGATACGGCGCGCCATTGGGCGGGGGTGTTGTCCGCGGAGTAGAGGTAGAGGGGGGCGGTGACGCCTTGGGTCATATAGGGGGTATGGGAATCGTCGGCGCAGGCGATCACGGCTTTTGTGGGGTAATCGGTGAATAAACTGCGCTTGGAATCGCGGTAGTGCTCGAAATCGGGGTGCTCAACCCCGCCGATGTGGTCGCGGGACAGGTTGGTGAAGAGCACCGTATCAAAGAGCAAGCCCCTTGTCCGTCCCATCCACAGAGCTTGGGAGGAGATCTCCATGACGCAGGTTTGAACCCCCTCGTCCAGCATGTAGCGCAGGTAACGGTAGATCTCCGCACTTTCGGGGGTGGAATTGACGGTTTGGTGGTGGGTACTGCCGTAGTCTACGCCGTTGGTACCGATGTATCCCGTGGGGATGCCCGCATCCTCCAGAAGGGAGCGGATAAGGAGGGAGGTGGTGGTCTTTCCCTTGGTGCCCGTGAGGCCGATGAGGCGCATGGATCGCTCCGGGTGGCCGTAGAATTCCGCTGAGGCATCGGCGAGAGCCACGCGAGTATCGGGGACTATGATACAGAGAGCGTCCTCAGGAAGCTCCAAAGGGCGTTCCACGATGAAGATACGGCATCCGTTGCGGTAGGCAGAGCCGGCGTAGCCATGGCCGTCCGCGATCTTGCCAACCAGGCAGAAGAACACCGTGTCGTCGGTGGCCAGGCGAGAGTCATAGCGGAGGGCAGAGAGGGGACGATCCAGCATGAGCTTCAAAAGTCGCTCCTGCTCGGGGTGAACCATAGGATTCAAGGCGGGGAGGATATGGCGGAGGGTGGATTTCATGGAGGTCTCCTTTCGGGGGACTGTTCGGCGTTATACGTGGTGGACAAGGGAGCACAGGGGATCTGCTTTCCCTTGGGGACGAGGCAATAGGAGAAAATACTCCTCCAGCTCCTCGCGAAAGTGAGCCAGAAGGGCTTCCGCGTCGGGGGAGCAGGGAATGATACAGGGTATGCCCTGGGCGGGCTCTTCCTTGGCCATGTCCAGCAGGCGGCGCAGGTAGAGCCGTTCCCCCTCTTCGTTCGGAGGGAGGTGCAGAGGATAGCGGCGGGCATAGATACGGAGCTTCATGGAAGAGCCGTTTCCCACCCAGCGGCAGGTAATACCGTGACGGCGGTAGAGCAGGGCGGCGATCCGTCCCGCTTCCTTGGGGTCTCCCAGCAGAACGGGCTTGGCGGTGAAGTAGAGCAGAGCGTCTTGCATGGTATGACCTCCTTTCACGGATTTCGGGTTGACGCGCACTTGAAATTATTATACCACGGAAACGGGATTTTGTCACCTATCTTTCTGTGAAAAAACGAAAAAAGTCATTGAAATCCTACTTTTTTCGGTTACCCCCTTGCCAAGGGAGGGAAAATGGAGTATAATGGAAGGGTATCAGCTCTCCCCCGTGGGGAGGCAAGTAACCCCTGTTTTGAGGTGCCTCATGAAGAAAGATCTGATCTACCGCCTGTTTTCCCATATTCCCACCATCGAGACCCCTCGGCTCATTCTGCGGGGGATGCGCGTGTCCGACGCGGCGGATATGTACGCTTATGCCAAGCTGCCGTCCGTCACCGAGTATTTGACCTGGGATCCCCATACCTCCGTGGAGGAGACCCGTGAATATCTGGTCTACGTAGGCCAGCGGTACCGCACGGGGGATTTCTATGACTGGTCGCTTGTCTGCCGTGAGGATGGCCGCATGATCGGCACCTGCGGCTTTACCTCCTTCAACTGCCCCTCGGATTCCGCCGAGATCGGGTACGTACTCAATCCCGACTATCAGGGCAAGGGGCTTGCCACCGAGGCAGTGCGCCGTGTGCTGGAATTCGGTTTTGACGAGCTGCAGCTTCACCGCATTGAGGCTCACTTCATACAGGGCAACGATGCCTCCCGCCGTCTCATGGAGCGGGTGGGCATGCAGTTTGAGGGCTTTGCAAGGGAGTCCATGAGGATCAAGGGGCGGTATCGAACGATCGGGACGTGCGGCATACTGCGGAGGGAATTTGAAGAGGGGAACGGTTGAAGCATTCCCAACAGAAAAGGAGCCGCGCGGCTCCTTTTTTGTTTTCAATCTCGCGCGATCTTATGCGTCAACATGGAATAGACTCCGTAAACCCGGGGATTGGTGTCGTGAACGACGGCTACGTACACCTCGTCACCCTCATGCAGAATGCACCACAGAGCGGAGTCGATCACGCATCGTCCTCGGTTGGCGAGGTAGACCACGTACATTTTGCTTTTGGAATGGGAATTTGCGGAGGGAAACTCCTCGGTCAGGACGCTGACGGTATCCGTTTCAATGCGGACGGCATCTTTGGGAAGACATGCGCGGTAGTTTTTTATAGCGGCCAACAGGCGGCGCGAAAGGATGGCCACTCCGATCCAAAGGGGCAAAGCGCATATTACCAGAAAGAACCGGAACAAGGGTGGGGCGTCGGTGTAGAATTGGCCAATGATCGCCGTGAATCCCGCCGCCATCAGGGTTACGAATATCGGCGGAATCAAAGCGGACACGACGGCGAATTTTGCTCCCTCCGCAAGCTGTTTTTGAAGCTTGGATCCCGAAAGTGGTGTTCGCTCTTCCGGTCTCATTGGGGCGCCTCCTCCGTGGGGATCACGTAGCCGTTTTCCACCGCTTCGGCCACCTTCGCCTCGCTCTCCCGACGGAGCTCTGCGCGAAGTCCCTTCGTCCAGGGGGAGAAGGACGCGGCGGCCTCTCCGTAGACCATGTTCTCGGTGAACTCCAAGGGAATCCAGGTATCCAGCGACGCCTCATTGTGGGAGACCACCGCCTCCATATTGTCCAAGGCCTTGAACAGCTTGGCCTCGGGGGTGGCGAGAGCGTCCATCTCGTCGTAGAGGGCGGTGAACTCAGCCGCCATGGCAGGGGGGAGGGAAGCGACCAGCTCGCGAACGGCCTTCGCCTCGATCTCTTCATGCTCAGCGGTCTTATAAAAGGAAGGAATATCCCCCGTGACCGCCTCTCCGAAGTCGTGGATGAGGCACATTTTCAGCACCTTCACCATGTCCAGCTCGGGATATTCGTCGGCGCACAGCAGAGCCATGACGGACAGCCGCCAGCAGTGCTCGGCCACGCTCTCCCGCTTACCCTCGGAGTTCCAGGAATGGCGGGTGTTGCATTTCAATTTTTCGATTTTGTGGAGAAAATCAATGTAAGAACGGTATTCCACGGTGTTACCTCCCGATCGTATCAATCGTCGTCTTCGTCGTCATATTCATCATCATCCGCCTCGTAGGAGCGCGCCACGTCTCCGGCCAAGGGATTGTGCCGCATGGCCTCCTCCATACCGCGGTTGCTGACGTGGGTATAGATCTGTGTGGTGTTGAGCTGCTCGTGACCCAGAATGTCCTTGAGCACACGGATGTCCACCGCGCCCGATTGGTACATCAAGGTGGCGGCGGTGTGGCGGAGCTTGTGAACCGAGTAGTGCTTAGATTCCAGACCCGCCAGCTTCAGATACTTTTGCACCGTGACCTGCACGCCCTGAATGGAGATGCGTGCCATGCGGTTGGTGACGAATAGGGCTCGGTCGAAGCATTGGGTATATTTTTCACTTTTGCGGATGGCCAGATACTCCTTCAGCGCCGCTTGACAGGCCTCGTTCAGGTAGATGATGCGCTCTTTATTGCCTTTACCCAGCACGCGGACGGAGCGAAGGGCGGGATCAATATCTTGAAGATTGATGCCCACCAGCTCGCCCACACGCATGCCGCAATTGAGGAACAGGGTGATGATACAAAAATCGCGCTCGCGATTGGGGGATTCCGTGTCGTTCCAGACTGCGGCCAGCAGGGCGCGGGCTTCCTCCAGAGAGAGAAATTTGGGCAGAGCTTTTTTCTTTTTCGGGGAGTCGATATTGGCGGCGGGGTTGTCGGTGAGGTAGCCACGTTTATTCACCAGAAACTTGAACAGGGCGCGGATGGCCGCCAGCTTTCTGGCCTTTGCGGCAGTTTGATTTTCCCGCTCCGAATCGGCGTAGAGAAGAAAATCGTAGATCTGATCGGTGGTGATCCCCCGTATATAGTCCAGATCCACCGATTCTACGGTAATGGCACGGAACTTCTCGGGATCGTGCAGCACCTTGGCGTCTCCCTCACACAGCAGGTAACGGAAGAAGGTGCGCAGGTCGATGAGGTACTGCTCCACGGTACGCTGGGAGCAGCCTTGGATAACGGTTTTAAAGCTGGCGAATTCGCGGATGATGGGGGAGAATTCGCTGATGTCGATCTCGTGACGCATGACGTGTTTCCTTTCGAAGGGATGCTCTACCTATAATTATACTAAATTGTTTTTGAATTTAGTGGACAAAATGTAAACTTTCCGAGAAACTCCCGTTTGCTCACGAAATTGTCACAACTTATCGTTATTTGGTAACAATTAAGTGCCAAAGACGAAACATTTTTTTTGTATAATAGGGGAGCATTGACGTTATGGAGAGTGAACGTATATTATGAAAGCCTTTTTCGACCGTTATTCTTACGAATGCGTGCGTCTGCTTCTCAACCAAGTGGCCATTTCCATGTTTGGCTTTGCCCTGGCTATGACCGCCGGGAAGGCGGAGAGTGACCCTCTGTTGCTTTGGAGCAGCATCGCGGCTATCGTTTTCTATTTGGCTCTGACCTACGGAACCGCCTGGAGAGTGGGCTCCGGAGATCGGCTCAGCATTCAGTACGGCAAGATCCCCTACCGCCCCTTCAGAGGTCTTGTTCTGTCGTTGATCGCCAATTCGATCAATCTGCTTTTGGCTGTGCTCATTACCCTTGGGATATTCTGCAATATTCCTGTATTGGAGGATATTCCCTCGCTCATCGCATTGCTGTCCCAGGGAATGTACATGGGTCTGCTCACCGTGGTCAAGATCGGTGAGGTATCCCTCAATGATATTTGGTGGGCCTTCTTCCTTCTGCCCGTACCGGCTATGCTGACCTCTTTTGTGGCTTACATTGCCGGCGCGAAGGACGTGCACATCACCAAAATGGGAATTCCCGAGCTTCCCGAGTCCGACAGACCCACCCGTCAGGAGCTTCGGGAGAAGAAAGAGCTGGAAAAGAAGAGCAAAAAGTGATTTTCGGAATATTGCACAGTTAAGTGCATAAAAAATATTGCGAATTTTCCAAACTTTTTTTGAAAAAGCTCTTGCAATTTCAAAAGTTTTATGGTATAATACAGACTGTTGTCTTATGTTGTAGGCGTGTCATAACCTGACAGGCCCGAAACCATAGTAAGGAGGTGTCAAGTCATGGCAAAATGCAGTATCTGCGGAAAGGGTGTTGTCTACGGTCAGAATGTGTCCCACTCCAACCGTAAAACCAATCGCACCTGGAAGCCCAACATTCGCAAGGTCAAGGCAGTCGTGGACGGTTCTCACAAGACCGTTGCCGTTTGCTCTCGTTGCCTGCGTTCCGGTAAGGTTAACCGCGCTTGATGAGCGCCGCGCTTGATTTTATCAAAGCAGACCGTACCAATCACAGATAGAAATCGGCCATTGTCGGGAAACGACAGTGGCCGATTCCTTTTTTGCTTGATTGGTTTTCAAATTTGGGTTTGTCGGTGGGTTTGGGTTGCAATCGAGCGGGGGTAAAGGGGGCGAAGCCCCCTTTACCCGAGCGGGTGGCCGGCGGTGTCGGGGGTGGCCGCCGCAACACGAAAGCAAGCATATATTCGAAGTTGCTTGTTGCGGTTTACAAATGCCGCTAAAGCAGCATTTGTCCGTGGTGCGGCTTTGCGGGAAAACGCCCTGACGCGCGGCGGTAGCCGCAAGAAAATTGGCTATAACGAGAAACATACGGAACGGGGAAATTGCTGAAAACCTTTTGGCTCACAGCAATTTTCTTGCACCTACCGGTGCGCGCCGAGGCGCTCCAGGCCGCCCTCGGCACTGCCGGCCATCCCTCTTAGGTGAAGGGGGCTTCGCCCCC